>JBEGMG010000423.1:0-4987 GCA_041183165.1 Actinomycetota bacterium
GCCACCGACGCACCCACCACACTCCTGCAGACCATCAAGCTCTCCGCCCAGCCGGTCCGCGGCAACTACCGCACGCTGCTCGCGGGTGCTGGCGAGGAATTCATCCCCCGCTTCGATCTCCTCGGGCGGAAGGCCGACGAGGCACGGGTGCGGTCGCGCCGCTCCCTCTACTACTTCGCGCACCTGTCGGACATCCACGTGATCGACGCTCAGACGCCCGCAGTCATGGATGCCAGCCAGAGCATCGCGCCCAAACTCTTCGCCGATGCGTGCAGACCCCAGGAGACGCTTACGGTGCACGTCCTCGCTTCGATGGTGGACGCCGTGACCGCATCGCAGGCCAGTCCAGTCACCGGAGCGCCGCTGGCCAGCGCGGTGAGCACCGGTGACAGCGCCGACAACCTGTCCCACCTGGAGGCCCGGTGGTACATCGACATCCTCGACGGTGGCGACGTGCTCGCCAACAGCGGTGCGGCCGGCGTCTACGAGGGGGTCCAGGCATGGCCGGAGGCGACGTACGCGTACCACCCGGAGGATCCCGCGGGCGATGTCTTCGGCCCCCTGGGATACCCCACCGTGCCCGGCATGCTCACGGCCGCAGTGAGCACTCCCGTGCAGAGCCAGGGACTTCCCGTGCCGTGGTACGCCGTCTACGGCAACCACGATGCGACCTTCATGGGCACCTTCCGCCCAGACCCCACGCTCTTCGCCTGGGCCGTGGGCGATCGTAAGGCGGCGACCGCCGATGGGCTCGTGCTCAACTGGCTCCAGGGTTACGCCAGTGATCTCAGCGCGGCGCAGATGGCAGCCAACGCGATTCGCCAGCAGTTCGGGCTGCTCCCGGGAATCAGGACGGTCACCCCCGATCCCGCGCGCAGGCTTCTCGAGCGCACCGACTTCATGCAGGCGCATCTCGACTCGCCCGCGGTGCCAGGACCGGTCGGCCACGGGTGGACCCAGGCCAACATCGACACCGGCCAGACCTGGTGGAGTGCCGACCTCACTCCCTACCTCCGCGTCTTCGGACTTGACACGTGCAACATGGCATCCGGCGCCGACGGCGCGGTGCCTGAGGATCAGTTCACCTGGCTCGAGGCCCAACTCGCCCAGTGCGAGACCGAGGGCCGACTCGCCATGGTGTGCAGCCACCACAACTCCCTCACTCTCGAGAACGACGCCAAGCCGGTGTGGGGCGGACAGCGCCTCGTGCACGCCGAGGAGTTCGTCGCGATGCTCATGCGCTATCCGGTCTGCATCGCATGGCTCAACGGCCACACGCACGTCAACACCATCAAGGCCCATCCTCGTGAGGGTGGTGCAGGGGGCTTCTGGGAGATCACGACGGCGTCCTGCGTCGACTTCCCCCAGCAGCAGCAACTCGTCGATGTGGTGGACAACCGCGACGGCACGATGTCGATCTTCGTCATCGCCCTAGATCATGCGGCTCCACCCACATGGGCACAGGGCGATCTGAGTCAGACGGGTCTGGCCTCGCTCAGCCGCGAGCTCGCCGCCAACTATCCGCTGTCCAATCCCACTCTGCTTGCCGGATCGGCGCTCGATCGCAACGTCGAACTGCTCATGCCCGCTCCGTTCGACCTGTCGGCCATCACGGACGTGGCTGTCGAGGCCGAGCAGATGAAGGCACGGGCCCAGCTCGTGGCCCACGGGGGTGCGGCATGAGGCGCTCGATCCTTGCACTGGCATCGGCCGTCGTCGCCACGATGCTTGCCGGGTGCTCCCAGGTGGCGTCCCTCACTCCGGTGGGAGGGAGCAGCATCACCAGCGTGCGCAGCGCAGCGAACAACGTGCTCGTGGACCAGCAGGTGCCCATCCTCGTCGCACCCGACTGCACGGCAGTGGACTCCGGCTTCACCTGCGTCGGCTCCACCATCGATGGTGCCGAGATCCTGGTCACAGCAGCGGGCACAGCGCCCTACGACATGACGGTCTCCGTCGGGGGCTCGGTGATCTTCGAGGGCAACGCTCAGGCTGTCCTCGATGCGGCCGTGCTGGAGGGCTCATGAGCACCGCAGCGGAGCACGCATCGCTCTATCGCGTGAGTGTGCTCGCCACCGGCTTTGCGCGCATGTGGCGTGCCTGGCGTGTGCTCTTGCCGGTGGTGGTCGTCAACGCCCTCGCGCAGGGCATCCTGCTGCTGTCCGGCGTGCTGCCCTACCTGACGATCGCGTTCGTCCTCACCGCCCTGCTGTCCTTCGTCATCCTCGTCGCGTCCTTCGGGCTCATCGCAGCGGCGATGCTGCAGGCGGTCGAGGGGCCCGTGTCGGCGGGTGCAGCAATCGACACGCTTCGCGATCGCACGTGGCCGCTCCTCGCCTGGTCCCTTGGCCTGGTCCTCGTGGCCATCGCCGGCTTCGCTATCTACGTCGTACCCGGCTTCATCGTCCTCGCCCTCACGCCCTACCTGCTCCTCGCCGTCGTCGACGGTCAGCGCAACCCGATCGCGGTCAACTTCCGCACCATCGGGGCACGCTGGGGCCGTTGGCTCATCACCGTGGTGATCATGGGAGCCATCTGCTTCATCATGTGGTTTCTGTCCGCCCTCGACGGGTTCTTCGTCACCGGCGCACCCGGCGCGATCATCGCCTGGCTCGTGCTCGGACTGGTCTCGGCATGGTTCACCTGCGCCTGGGCGCTGATCTACCGATCGGTGAACCTGCGCTAGACCAGCCGCCTTGCTCGGCGGAGGGAGTGGGATTTGAACCCACGGAGACGGGTTACGCCTCAACGGTTTTCAAGACCGTCGCCTTCGGCCGCTCGGCCATCCCTCCTTGCCGGATGCACGCACCCGACCGCATCACCCTACCGGGTGGCATTCACTCAGTCGGTGTGACGAACTCCACCGCGGTTGGCGCTACGGCGATGATCGCCCAGGTGCCGCGATCATCGGCCGTCGTCACGCGGTACGCAGGAAGGATGAGCAGAGTGCCATCGGGCTGCCAATACTGGGCGAGGGACAGCTCTGCTCCGGTCGCCAGCATCGGGTCCCAGTAGACCTGCACGCGCCTGGGATCGCCCTGAGGCACGCTGGCGGGCTCATCCGGCGATGCGGTCACGTCATCGCGAGCCCCTTCCATGGGTACGACGCCGCCATAGTCCAGGGGCGTCGGACCGAAGGCTGAGAAACGCGGGTCGGTGGAGCGTGTGACGGCCGTGCGCGCGCCGACGATGGGGTAGGACGGCACCTGCTCGAGCCCCGCCGCGAAGCCATTGGCCCAGGCGACGCTCTCGCCGGCGAAGGTGAAGCTCCACGATAGTTGCGTGCGCTGCCCGCCGACGCGCTGCCAAGCAGTCACCCAGGTCGTGTAGTCGTCGGAGCCCGACTCCCACTCGATATCGATGCCGTCGACCGCCTCATCGGTCACACCGAGGCTGGCGAGGATCTTGCGCGCTTGGCGCACCGCATCGCGTTCGGAGATGGGCGCCACCTCGGGCTTGCACGCCTCCGGCGCACCGGGCTCGGCGCCGGACGACGACGTAGCCGAGCCGTCGGCAGGCGCGGGCTGCGGCTCGACCGTGATGCCGCAGGACCACGGATCCTGCGTGGGATCGGAGAACGACCATGACACGGTCGCGTCCTCGCCGATCCAGATCGCCGGGCCGGTGCCGTCGATGCTGCCGACCACCCAGCCGTAATCCTGCTTCGTCGGCTCCCCGGGGATGCCGAACGCCGCTCCCAGCTGGCGGGCGAGCGCCTCCAGATCGATGCCCTCGGCATCGAGGCGGTAGCCCGGAGCCGTACCGGGCTCATCGGTGAGATCGGGTCCCGGAAGCATCGACGTCCCGTAGCCGGGATAGATCATCGCCTTGTCCGCCACGGGAGCGCCCGCAGCCGCGGACATCGACTCGGGCGAACCCATCGGCGCATTCGCCGCGGACTGGCCCGCAACGACGGGGATGGGCGGCGAGGCGGCGCCCACGACCGGGAGCGACTCCTCGACCGGAGGCGCCGCGACTACGTCGCCGGAAGGCGCACTCACACGACCGACCGCCACCCCTGCCAGCGCTACGCCCGCGAGGAGGGCCACACCTGCCGCCACTGCGCCGACCGTGACCGCCGTACGCCGACGCCGCATCGGCACGACGGTCGACTGCTGCGCTGCGCGCGCACGGATGGCCTCAAGGTCTGGCTCCGGAGCCCCCTGTGCCGGGTCAGCACCGTGCAGTTGTGCGATCGGGTCGAGAGTGTCGTCAGCCATGATGGCCTCCTTCCACCCTGTCTATGTCAGCCGGCGGGAATTCCTTGCAGGCCGGTGAGGGATTCCTCGAACCTCGAGCGGGCGCGTGAGAGGGCTGCGGCCGCTCCGCCCTCGCTGATGCCCAGGGCGGTGGCCAGCTGAGGACCGTTGAGCCCCTCCCATGCCACCAGGCGCAGCACCTCCCGATCGCGCGCGGAGATGGCCCTCCACGCCTCCGCGAGGGCGGCGTTCTCCGACACGATCTCGGCCGGATCCGCCTCGTCGATCGCATCGAGTTCGCCCAGGTCCGCAATGAGCACGTCGTGCGGGCGCCGGCGGTAGTTGGCGAGCACGCGCCGTGCCACGGCGTAGAGCCAGGGGAGCTCGGCACCGGCTGGCACGTCGCCACGGCGGCGCCAGGCCACGACGAGGACGTCGGCGGTGAGGTCGTCGGCGGTCGAGGCGGGATCGGCACTGCCCATGAGGCGCCGGTAAAGATATCGGCGCACGTCCACGGCATAGGCGTCGACCATCTCCTCGAGCGTCACCGCTGCCCCTTCCCGTGCGTCCGGATCTGCGACGCACCTGCGAGTCTGCCGGATCCCCTAGGAGAAGCCGAGTCTGCCCGCGTCCTCGGGTCGGTCAATGTCTGCCGAAGCCGACCACTGATCGATGATGGAGACGACCGTCTGCGGCCTCAGGTCGTCGAGCACCCGGCGGATCGGCATGTCCCGGCCATCTCCGTACGCCGCGAGGGCATCCTTCAGTGGCTCCACGGCGTAGATCGC
>JBEGMG010000424.1:0-3316 GCA_041183165.1 Actinomycetota bacterium
CCCCTTCGCCGCGCTCCCTCGCCACATAGCCGTCCCGCTCGAGTCGATCCACGGCGCTTGTCACTGAAGCGGCATGCACCTGGAGGCGCGAGCCGATCACCGACATCGGCAGTGCGCCGCGCCTGCTGAAGACCAGCAGCATGAGGATTTCGTAGCGGGCGAACGTGAGATCGGGGCGGAGGAGCTCGTCGATCCGTTGATGCAGCAGTTGCTGCACTCGCGTGAGTGTCGTGACCAGGCGCATGCCGGGAGCGGCTTCGCCCCATCCGTGATCGACCCAGTGGGCCTCGGCGAGTGCGATGGGGTCGCGGCTCACATGCCCCGCCGATACTGTCCGCCCACCTCGAAGAACGCGTCCGTGATCTGTCCCAGCGAGCAGGAACGCACTGCCTCCATGAGCGCCTCGAAGACGTTGCCGTCACCCCGAGCCGCATCGCGCAGGCGCGCGAGGGCCGCGGGTGCGTCATGGCGGTGGCGCTCGTGGAAGTCGTGAACGCGAGCGACCTGGCTCGCGCGCTCAGCCTCGGTGGCGCGTGACACGGTCTCGGGAGGCTCGCTCCTCGAGACGGGGTCAACGAAGGTATTGACGCCGACGATCGGCAGGGAGCCGTCGTGCTTGCGGCGCTCGTATTCCATCGACTCGTCCTGGATGCGCCCGCGCTGGTAGCCGGTCTCCATCGCGCCCAGGACTCCACCGCGCTCGGTGAGGCGATCGAACTCCGCGAGCACCGCCGCCTCGACGAGGTCCGTGAGTTCCTCTACGACATAGGAGCCCTGCAGTGGGTTGTCGATCCCCGCGAGGCCCCACTCGGAGTCGATGATGAGTTGGATGGCAAGCGCGCGCCGCACAGACTCGTCCGTGGGCGTGGTCACGGCCTCGTCGTAGGCGTTGGTGTGAAGTGAGTTGCACGAGTCGTAGTAGGCGCACAGTGCCTGCAGCGTCGTCCGGATGTCATTGAAGGACATCTCCTGGGCGTGCAGTGATCTGCCTGAGGTTTGGATGTGATATTTCAGCCGCTGCGCTCGGGATCCCGCTCCGTATCGATCGCGCAGGGCGATCGCCCAGATACGCCGTGCCACGCGACCGAGCACTGTGTACTCGGCATCCATGCCATTGGAGAAGAAGAAGGAGAAGCTGGATGCGAAGTCATCGACGTCCATCCCGCGTGCTCTGTAGGCCTCGACGTAGGTGAAGGCATTGGCCAGAGTGAAGGCGAGCTGCGTGATGGGGAAGGCCCCGGCTTCGGCGATGTGGTAGCCCGAGATGGAGACGGAGTAGAACGAGCGCACCTCGTGGTCGATGAACCACTGCTGGACGTCGGCCATGCAGCGCAGGGCGAATTCCGTGGAGAAGATGCAGGTGTTCTGCCCCTGATCCTCCTTGAGGATGTCTGCCTGTACGGTGCCGCGGATCGTCGCCAGGGTCCGTGCGGTGACCTCGGCCCTCTCGGCCTCCGACAGCGGGCCCCGTGCGGCCTCGGCGCGCTCCAGCTGATCGTCGACAGCGCAAGCGAGGAACATCGCGAGGATGGTCGGTGCGGGTCCATTGATGGTCATCGAGACCGATGTGGAGGGGTCGCACAGGTCGAAACCGCGGAAGAGCTCGCGCATGTCATCGATCGTCGCGATGCTCACGCCGGAGGTGCCGACCTTGCCGTAGATGTCGGGGCGTTCGGCCGGATCGCGGCCATAGAGGGTGACCGAGTCGAAGGCGACCGACAGGCGGGTGGCCTCGCGACCCTCGGCCAAGAGGTGGAACCTGCGATTGGTGCGAGCGGGATCGCCCTCGCCGGCGAACATGCGTGCGGGCATCTCGCCATCCCGCTTGAGCGGGAAGACACCCGAGGTGAAAGGAAAGCGGCCGGGGAGGTTCTCCGAGCGAAGGAAGCGGACCAGCTCACCGGCAGAGGCGCCGCGTGGCAGGCCCAGCCGGCAGATGCGCGTGCCCGACGAAGTGGTGCGCCACGCGTCGGGGTTGTCGCGCAGGGCGATGACATCAGCGGGCCAGTCGTGGAGTCCCTGCGTGGTCTCGGGCAGGAGGCCCGCGGCGCGGTCCGCACGGTGCTCGGCGAGTCCGGCAAGCCCCGTGATCTCGAAAGCACGGTCGAGTGCGGCGACTTCATCGGCTAGCTCGGCCTGCTCATGCGTCACGCGGTGGTAGTCGCGGATAGCCTGGGCGATCTCAGAGAGATAGCGCACCCGCTCGGCAGGGACGGGTCCCGCGCCCGCGGTGGTCACGCGCGATGCGGGTGCTTCCGGCGCCTCCATACGCAGCCCGCGCTCGATGAGCTCGCGTTCGAGATGCTGGGTCAGTGCGGTTACGCCGTCGTCGTCGAAGTGGGCGGCCGAGGTGCCGAAGACGGGCATGTCCTCCCATCGGCGAGTGAAGTCACCCCGGTTGCGCAGGACCTGTCGGGAAACATCGCGAAGGGCATCGAGGGCTCCCCGGCGATCGAACTTGTTGATGGCAACGACGTCGGCGTAATCGAGCATGTCGATCTTCTCGAGCTGGGTCGCTGCTCCGAACTCCGGTGTCATGACGTACAGCGATACGTCGGCGAGGTCGGTGATTGCGTGGTCGCCCTGTCCAATCCCGGGAGTCTCGACGATGACGAGGTCATAGCCCGCGAGCGCGCACGCGCTGACTGCCACCGGCAGGTGGGCGGGCACGGCACCTTCGCCGCGCGTGGCTATGGAGCGGAAGAACACGCCGTCGTCCGCCGTGGAGTTCATGCGGATCCGGTCGCCGAGCAGGGCGCCACCGCCCCGTGACCGCGTGGGGTCGACGGCCAGTACGGCGATGCGTTCCTTGCCTGCGCTGTCGAGGCGCATGCGCCGGACGATCTCGTCGGTGAGGCTGGACTTGCCAGAGCCGCCGGTGCCGGTGATGCCGAGCACGGGGACGCGACGATGATCGCGCGATGCCCCCAGGATCCGGAGCGTCCGCTCATCAACCTGCTCATCGGCGATTGCCGTGAGCAATCGGCCGAGAGCCACCTCGTCGCCGGTCATCACCGCCTCCAGCGGTGGGGTTGCCGGCCTCGTGCGCTCGCGGCACGTGGCGAGCATGTCATCGATCATGCCCACCAGCCCGAGTCGCTGACCATCCTCAGGTGAGTAGATGCGCACACCCTGGCGGGCCAGAAGTGCGATCTCATCGGGCAGGATCACCCCTCCGCCCCCGCCGTAGACGCCCACGTGATCGGCGCCGGCCTCGCGCAAGGAAGCGCGCAAGTAGGTGAAGTACTCGACGTGGCCGCCCTGATAGGACGAGATCGCTACGCCGTCGGCGTCCTCCTGGATGGTGGCGCGGACG
>JBEGMG010000425.1:0-6940 GCA_041183165.1 Actinomycetota bacterium
GTCAACGGCGAGCCCATGGCCGTGACCGCCGACGACAACGCCCAGGTCCTGCTCGACTTCGGCAATGAGGTCTACGCGTGCGTGACCACCGGCTTCACGATCCAGAAGTACGGCCGCGCGCCCGCCATCGAGTTGTACGGCCTCGAGGGCAGCATGAACATGCTGGGTGACGACTGGGCGCCGCGCGGCTTCGAGTTGTGGCGCTCCCAGACCGACTTCTGGGAGTCGCACGACGAGTCGGCACCCGATTGGCCGTGGACCGACGGTGTGGAGCATCTCGTCTCGTGCATCGAGCGAGGCGTGCCGTCGGTGACGCGGCCGGAGCAGTCCTACCACGTCCTCGAGGTGATGCTCGCGGCCATGCGTTCGGCGGAGGTGGGTCGTGCGATCGATGTCACGAGCGAATTCCCCGAGCCCGACTACAGTCACGAGGCGCAGTTCGTCATGGACGAGCGTCGCAAGCACGACACGAGTCGCTAGGTCCGGGGATCGGGAGGGCATGGCATGTCCCAGCGAGTGAGATTCGACGGGGTGAGCGTCACCTACCCCGGTATGTCGTCGCCTGCCCTGGCCGATGTCAGCCTGGAGGTGCCGGAGGGCGAGCTCCTCGTGCTCGTCGGGCCCTCGGGCTGCGGCAAGTCGACCTTCCTGCGCGCCCTTGCGGGCCTCGAGGGCGTGTCGTCCGGCCAGATCTTCATCGGGGATCGAGATGTGACGCGGGTCCCGGCGAAGGATCGCGATGTCGCCATGGTCTTCCAGAACTATGCGCTGTATCCGCAGATGACGGTGGCGCAGAACATGGGCTTCGCGCTGCGGATCGCGAAGGCACCTAAGGCAGAGATCCAGAAGCGCGTGGCCGAGGCGGCGCGACTGCTCGACCTCGAGCCCTACCTGGATCGCAAGCCCGCCGCCCTGTCCGGCGGTCAACGCCAGCGTGTCGCCATGGGCCGGGCCATCGTGCGCGAACCGCAGGTCTTCCTCATGGACGAGCCGCTGAGCAACCTCGATGCCAAGTTGCGAGTCCAGACCCGTGCGCAGATCGCGACCCTCCAGCGCCGGCTCGGCACCACCATGGTCTACGTCACGCACGACCAGGTCGAGGCGATGACACTCGGTGATCGCGTGGCGATCCTCAAGGACGGTGTCGTCCAGCAGATCGATACGCCCGGTGCGATCTACGCGAGTCCGGTCAACGCGTTCGTGGCGTCGTTCATCGGGTCGCCGAGCATGAACGTCGTCGAGGTGGCTGTCGTCGACGGGGGGGTCGACCTGGCCGGGACGACCGTCCCGGTGGAGCGCACCGTCCTCGACCAAGCGGCCTCGGGAAGAGTCCTCCTCGGCGTCCGCCCGGAGGACCTGCGCCTGGACGACTCTGGCGTGCCCATGACGGTCGAGCTCGTCGAGATGCTCGGCGCTGACGCCTACGTGTACGGCCGCGTCGATTCATCTGGAGGCGGTGAGGGCTCGGGGGCCACGCTGGTCCTGCGGTGCGACCCGGGTGCACGCCCGGAGGTGGGTGCCGTCGTTCGGGTGCGCCCCACGGCTGTCCATGTGTTCCACGCCGACGGCGAGCAGTTGCGCATCACCGAGGAATGACCGCCGTCAGAGGCTGTAGATCTCGATCGTGAAGACAGCCCAGTCCGACGATCCCTGGGTATTGGGGTCGTGGTAGAGCTTGAGGTAGGCATCGCTGGCGGGAATGGTCCAGCCGTCCTTCTCCCGCGTGAGCTTGATCTTGATCGATCCCCAGATCTCCTCGGCGCTGGTCTGCTCTCGCCAGCCGGTGCGCACATTGGCGGGCTCGGATCGGCCGGGAGGAGTGAACTTCGTGCTGGGCCGGCCGATCGCTGGGTCCTTCATCCACAGCTTGGTGGTCGTGTCGGGCACGACGGCCCCGTCGATCATCTTGGAGAACTCCAGCACCCCGGTGCCGAAGACCTTGTAGGGAAGCTCGTCGCCGGGTTTGAGGATGGCTTTCTGGGTACCCGACTTGAGCACCTCTGCCGACACGAGGATGTCGTGGTCGCTGTAGTTCTTGATCATGCCCTTGATCCCGTCATCGTCGTAGCTCACGATGTAGTCGGTCTGTGCCATGAAGATCGCCCCCGATGTGGCGCGCAGGATCGGGGGAGACCCCTCGTACCAATCCACCTTCCAGGGGTCACGGCCAGCGGGGGGCTCGGTAGGCAGGTCGGCAGCTGCGGCGACCGCTCCGGCGTCCGATGCGGCGCCGGAGGTCGATGCTGTGGACTCCGGTGCGCCGGTGGAGGCGGTCGAGCCGCAGCCGACCAGGCTCAGGCTCCCTGACAGGACGATCGCGGTGAGGGCAAGGGTCGTGCGCATGGGATCAGGCTACGTCTCGATCGGCGGAGGTCTCCTGCTTGCGTGAGTTACCCGAAAGTCGCCGTGGCCACGTGAGGCTTCCCCGGGTACGGTCCTGAGGTGAAGAGCGCGCTGGCCGTCCTCGGAGTCGCCCTGGCATTGAGCGCCTGCGGGTCGGCGGGCGAGGCTTCGCCCGCCTCGAGCGGCCCCGCCCCGATCGAGTCGGCGAGCAGCTCGGGCGAGGTGGCGTCGGCGCTGAGCCCCGTGTGCGACGGAGCTCCCCCTGCCAAGGGCGCATTCGGCGTTGACGGCGATGCCGAACACGACGGCGTCGTGGGGGTGCTGCGCAATCAGACGGACTACTGGGTCCTCATGACGAGCAACCGATCCCGGGTCCAGAACACGGCCGATCAGTGCTATCTGGCGCCGGGCGGAAGCCTTGCCTATGCGGGCAACTACTACGTGACTCTCTACCTGCAGCGCGATACCAGCAATGGCCGTGACGTGTCACCGGGCTCATTCGCGACGCATTCCGATCAGGTCAATCTCGACGATCCTGACTACGGGGATCCGACGGTCCGGCTTGGCATGGGCCTTCGCTTCTACGACGACGAATGTCTCGTCACTGAAACCAAAGGACGCCAGATCCGCCAGGGCCAGTCGATGGACGTGGGGACCATTTCCGCAGGGTCCATTTCCGCGACGCGCCTGTCCGATGACAAGAATGCGACGCGGGCTTGGTCGGGCCAGGATTCCTGGGCCGTCAACGACTGGGCCCGCATCGACCTTGTCCTCACCTCGGACAAGCGCTGCTCGTGACGGCCCGGCGGCTCGGCCAAGCCGCCCTGTCGGGCTTCCCCGGGTCGATGAGTCAGGGAGCAGGGAGCACCTTGATCTGGGGGAGCGGATAGAGCGGGGGCGATGGCTTGTTGGCCGTCGCCGGACCGTCGGGCACGTCCCAGACGTTGGTCTCTCCGTCGCACCACTGCCTGACGGGTACGCCGTAGACGCCCGACTTGGCGGGCCAGGTGATCGACATCGGGAAGTACGTCGGGACATTGAAGGCGGGCACATCACCCTGCAGCGTCCATACGACCTTGCGACCGTCCGACGTGCGCGAGACCTTGCTGGCCCAACCTGTCACCGACTGCGGCGACACCTTCGCGAACTTCTTGTTGAAGTACGCCGCGACCTTGTCGATGCCGACCTGGTTCTGCAGGCAGCCGTGCTGGATCTCGAGGGTCATCACCGAGGTCTTGCCGGCGTACGCCGGATCGCCCTGCAGGTCGACGATCGCGTGAGCGGAGGCGGGGAGCGCTGATGCCATGACGAGCGCGGCCGAGGCGATGCCGACGCTGGCGAGGGCGATGAGTCGATGGGTCATCCCTGGACCCTAGGCCTCGGGCCGGAGTTACTCCAGTTCAGGCGTCCTCGCCTCTAGAGTGGCGCCGTGTCCGAGCCGACGAGCCAGCAGATCATCCTCGCGGTCGTCCTGGTCTTCGGCATCGCCACCGCATGCCAGATCATCGCGCCCAAGCTGCGGATCCCGGCGCTCGTGCTGCTGCTGCCCGCGGGCTTCATCCTCGGGATCATCGCGCCGGGCGATACTCCCGCGACGGTGCTCGGCCCGGTCTTCTCCATCGCCGTCGACTTCGTCGTAGCGATCATCCTCTTCCAGGGCGGAGTCGGTCTCACGACGATCAAGCTGCACGGCAAGGACCGCAGCGTCGTAAGACGGCTCGTCTTCATCGGGGCGCCGATCACAGGTGTGCTCGCGAGCCTGGGCGCGCACTTCATCATCGGGATGCCCTGGCCCGTGGCGATCATGCTCGGTGCGATCCTCATCGTCTCTGGGCCGACGGTGATCAATCCCATCCTCGATTTCGCGCGGCCAGCGGGTCGTGTGCGCGGGATCCTGGTGTGGGAGGGGACCCTGCTCGATCCCCTTGGAGCACTCGTCGCCGTCGTCATCTTCCAGATCGTCAAGGCCAGCGACGCGACCACCATCGCCGACGGGATCGTCATCTTCATCGGCGGCATCGGCGTCGCCGTCGTGGCCGCCGCGATCGGCACGACTCTCTTCGTCATCGGCGGCCGCCTCGTGCGCGGCAGTGCGATGCTGGCCACCCAGGTGGTGCTCGCCTCGGTGCTCGTGACCGCGGGGCTCGCCAATCTCGTGAGCGACGACAGCGGGCTGCTCGCCGCGCTCCTCATGGGCATCGCCGCGCCGCGCATCGCCAAGAGGGTGGGCGCGACCACGACCCAGGAGAGCCCGTTCTTCGACACGATCGTCTCGATTGGCATCGGCGTGCTCTTCGTGTCGATCTCCGCGCTCGTGCCACTCGACACGGTCGAGCAGATCCTGGTGCCCACTCTCATCGTGGCGATCCTGCTCATCGTCGTACAGCGCCCGCTCGTGAGCATGCTCTGCTCCTTCGGTTCAGGCCTCACGCGCAAGGAGCGGATCTTCATCGCCGCCATGGATCCGCGCGGCATCGTGGCCGCGGCCACGGCGTCGAGTGTCGGGGCTGTGCTCGTGGCGTCCAATGTCCCGGGCGCGCAGGACCTGCTGCCGGCGGCGTTCATCATCATCGCCGTGACCGTGACCTTCTACGGGCTCGCCGCCATCCCGGCGGCCAAGGTGCTCGGTCTGCGCGAAGAGCCCAGCCCCACGTCCACGTCCTGAAGGGCCACCGGGTCGCGAGGGTGGTCGCCGCGGCAGTGCCCTACGAGGCTGTCGAACCGGAGCCGGTGGGTGCTCCGCCGCCCTTGGTGTAGGTCATGAGGACCTGCTTGATGTCGAAGATGGCGGATGCCTGACCTGTCGGCGTGACGGAGAAGGCGCCGCTGATCTGGCCCAGCGCGGTGCTGCTGGCCGTGGGCGATGGGGGCGCTAGCGAGACGGTGCTCTGGGTCTTGCCGTCCTTCATCATCGGGTTGACCGTGAAGCTGCCGCAGGGGATAGGGGCCGTGATCTTGACCGTGGACGTGCCCACGAGAGGGTAGCCGCCCTGCTTGCACAGGTTGCTGTCGGTGTTGAGAGCGAAGTAGACCCACCCGGTGCTCACATCGGTCGCGTTGGCGTAGACGTAGGCCGTCTTGGTGCTGTCGAAGTAGATGTCGGGGCCGAAGACGGTGAAGGCCCGCGGCGCGGGACCGGAGGCGATGCCGATGTTGAGGGAGAAGTTCTGCATCTTGGCCGGCAGTGCCAGTTTGCCTATCGTCGTCACGACGAAGGTGATCTGGCCCTTTGCATTGATGCGCGGTGCATCCACAGTGACCTGCCGGAACGTCTCGACCTTGTCGCCGGCGTTCTTCCACGTCACCGTGGTCGATGCCCTGCTGCCGTCGCGGTGGCCCATGCGCTCCCAGGCTGCCACGAAGGCCTTGGGCCGGAAGGTGCCCACGCGCGTGCCCTTGCCCTCGACGTCGCCCATCCAGTTGATCTCGGCGCCGTCTGGGATGGCGACGCGGTAGACGCCCTTGGACTTCCTCTCCGCGTACCCCGTGCCGCCGTCGATGTTGACCATCGCCTTGCCCGACGGCTTCTCGGCCGAGGCCGTGGCCGATGGCGGAGTGGCGTTCACGGCACCGGGAGCGAGCATCCCGAGAGCGAGGGCCCCGGTGGCGAGGACGACGATGCCGAGACGGACGTTCACACGGCCTCCAACGTGAAGTGACGGACTGAGTCAGTGGGCGCTTCTAGCCTAGGCCTTACGCGGGGAGTGCCGTCGTCGTCCGGGACTCGCGATGCAATGCACGGCCATGAACTCCCGTGCTGGCACGGTACGCCGTGCTTCTCTGGGTAGGGTGGCGTCGTCCCTCGACAAGATCCACGCACCATCCCCGGACGAGGAGCCGCAGCCATGCGCATCGTGTGCCAGCAGCTCGCTCCGACCGTGGGAGAGATGATCGCCAACCACGAGGCGACGATCGCGGCGGTGCGCGATGCGGTCGAGCGGGGGGCGGATCTCATCGTCCTTCCCGAGCTCTGCACGAGCGGCTATGTCTTCGCGGAGGCCGCTGAGGTCGAGACGGCGGCACTGACCCTCGACTCGCCCTTGATCCGCGAGTGGATCACCGCACTGGAGGGCACCGACGCGATCCTCGTGGCCGGCATCCCCCTGCGAGAGCCGGAGGGGATCGCCAATGCGGCGGTCATGCTCGACGCCGATGGCGTGCTCGCCGTCTACCGCAAGGTGCACCTGTGGGACGAGGAGAGACGCTGGTTCCGCGCAGGGAGCCAGCCGCCCCCGGTGGTCGACACGCGACAGGGGCGCATCGCCATGATGGTGTGCTTCGACCTGGAGTTCCCCGAGATGGTCCGCGGAGTCTTCCTCCAGGGCGCCGAGGTGATCGCGGCGCCCACCAACTGGCCGGCGGTCGACGTGCCTGCGGGGGAGCGTCAGCCCGAGGTCCACGACGCCATGTCGTCCGCGAGGCTCAGCCGGATCTTCATCGCCTGCTGCGATCGCGGTGGCACCGAGCGCGGCAGCACCTTCGCGGGCGCGAGCGCGATCATCGGGCCCGATGGCTGGCTCCGCGCCGAGAGTGAGAGCGCGGGCGTCACGACCGTGCAGGCCGATGTGGATCTGAGCGAGGCTCGCGACAAGTCCAC
>JBEGMG010000426.1:0-13654 GCA_041183165.1 Actinomycetota bacterium
GCCTCGGCAGTGCTGGTGCCGGTCTCGGTCATGCGCCGTCCTCCCGAGCTGCAGGCACCTGGGTCTCGGCCCAGATCCGCTCATCGCCGGCCGGCTCCTGCTCCGGCACCGAGCCCGTGACCTTACCGGCGTAGTAGTCCTGCTCCGTGGTGCCGGGCACCATCCGGTGCGGCGGCGCGATCATGCCGGGAAGCATGGGAGCGAGCAGATCCTGCTTTTCGTAGATGAGGTCGGCGCGGTTGTCGTCGGCGAGCTCGTAGACATTGGTCATGGTGAGCGCGCGCGTTGGGCATGCCTCGATGCACAGACCGCAGAAGATGCAGCGCAGGTAGTTGATCTGGTAGACGCGGCCGTAGCGCTCGCCCGGGGAGAAACGTGCCTCCTCGGTGTTGCTGTCAGCCTCGACGAGGATGGCATCGGCCGGGCATGCCCAGGCGCACAGCTCGCACCCGATGCACTTCTCCAGACCGTCGGGCCAGCGATTGAGCTGGTGACGGCCGTGGAAGCGCGGCTTGGGCGGGTAGCGGTCGGCCTGCTCGGGGTACTCCTCGGTGACGACCTTCTTGAACATCGTCGCGAAGGTGACGCCGAAGCCGCGTACGGCGGGGGGCAGCTCAGGCATTGCCATCCTCCTTCGGCTGCTCGTCGTCGGATGTCGCCTCTGCCACGTCGACGGCGGTCACGGCAGTCCCGGCAAGCGTGCTGCCGGCTCGCGCGCGCCGTGAGGTGTAGGTGAACTCCTGACCCGGTAGTGGCGGGACGGGGTAGCCGCCCGCGTAGGGGTCGAAGGGCTTGGCGGCCTGTGCTGCCGACTCCTCGAGATCACGCTTCTCCTGGCGTGCGGTGCGGATCTGGAGGATCCACGATCCGAGCACGATCACGATGAGTGCGCCCGCACCCAGCAGTAGGAGTTCCTGGGTCGTGACGGCGAGCTCGTTGCGCACGACACGTGCAGCAGCCACGATGACGATCCACACCAGCGATGCCGGGATCAGCACCTTCCATCCGAATCGCATGAACTGGTCGTAGCGCAATCGCGGCAGCGTGCCGCGCAGCCAGATGAAGACGAAGATGAAGAGCTGGACCTTGATGAGCCACCACAGCAGCGGCCACCAGCCGGTGTTGGCGCTCTCCCACAGCGAGATGGGCCACGGTGCACGCCAGCCGCCAAGGAAGAGGGTCGTGGCCAGCGCGGAGACGGTGACCATGTTGATGTACTCCGCGAGGAAGAACAGCGCGAACTTCAGCGACGAGTACTCCGTGTGGAATCCGCCGACGAGCTCGCCCTCCGCCTCGGGCAGGTCGAAGGGGGCGCGGTTGGTCTCGCCCACCATCGCCGTCACGTAGATGAGGAACGACGGCAGCAGGATGACGGCGTACCAGATCGGCTCCTGGGCGGCGACGATGTCAGAGGTGGACATCGACCCGGCGTAGAGGAAGACCGCCACGAAGGACATCGACATGGCGAGCTCATAGGAGATCATCTGGGCCGACGAGCGCAGCCCGCCGAGGAGCGGGTACGTCGAACCCGACGACCAGCCGGCGAGCACGATCCCGTAGATGCCGATGGACGCCACGGCGAGCACATAGAGCACGGAGACGGGGAAGTCGGTGAGCTGGAGCGGGGTCTCTACGCCGAAGATGCTCACCATCGGACCGAAGGGGATCACGGCGAAGGCAATGAAGGCCATCGTCGCGGAGATCACCGGCGCGATCCAATAGACGGCCCGATGTGCCGTCTTGGGGATGATCTCCTCCTTCAGCGCCAGCTTGAAGCCGTCCATCAGGGACTGCAGCAGGCCGAAGGGGCCGACACGGTTCGGGCCGACGCGCGACTGCATGCGTGCCACGACGCGGCGCTCCCACCAGATGGTGAAAAGGGTGAGGAGCACGAGCATGACGAAGATCGCGAGGACCTTGAGCAGCACCAGCCACCAGGGGTCGTTGAAGGTCATCTCGCTCATGCCCCACCTCCCGTGACGCGCACGCGCGTGCCGTGCGATGCCCCGATAGCGAGAGCACGGGAGCCCTCGGACGTCATCGGGATCCACACCGTGCCGTCGACGACGTCGGCGATGCGCAGGGGAAGTTCGATCGATCCCTCGCCCGTGGACACGACCACGCCGGCGCCATCCATGAGGCCGAGCGCGCGTGCCGTCTCGGCTCCCATGAGCGCCTCGGTCGGCCGCGCGGTGGCTGCCAGGTGCGGCTCGCCCTCCTGCAGCACGCCCGCGTCGAGGAGGAGTCGCCAAGTCGCCAGGGCGATCGTGCCGGCGGACTCATCGAGCATGGGAGCCACAACCGGTGCCGCCGGACGCGGACCGGACCAGTTGCCCAGACGCTCCATCTCAATGCGCAGCGCGCTCACGTCACCGGAGCCGAAGGGCACGTCCATGACATCGGCCACCATCGCCAGCACGCGGCCGTCGGAGATGGACTGCGCTCCGTGGATGGCAGCGGAGAACGGCTTGTTGCGGCCCTCCCAGTCGGTGAATGATCCTGCCTTCTCGGCCACGACAGCGACGGGGAACACCACGTCGGCCCCCTCGGTCACCTCGTTGTGGTGAGTCGAGAGTGCGACGACGAACGGGACAGCGGCGATCGCACGTCGCAGGTCATCCGCGCGAGCGTGGTCGGCCACTTCGAGACCCGCGACGAGCAGCGCGTCGACGTGCTCACCGGCAAGCATTGCGTCGATGAGCGCCTGGCCGGAGAGCCCGCCCGTGGGCAGGCTGCCGGGATCCACGCCCCACACGACGGCGACTTCCTCACGCGCGCGAGTGTCGTTCGCGGGGCGGCCACCGGGAAGGAGGCCCGCGAGCGCACCCGCATCGAGCGCACCGCGCTCACCCGCACGGCGAGGAACCCAGCCCAGGCGCGCACCCGTGGTGGACGCAAGCTCCGCAGCCGCCGAGAGCGCACCGGGGACACCCGCCATGCGCTCACCCACGAGGATCACCGCTCCGGGCTGTCGCAGTGCGGCGAGTGTGTCGCCGGCCTGCTGCCCACCCATCAGGCTGCGCAGGGCGACGGCCTCGCCACCGGGCTGGACGGCCCACCACTCGGCGTTCATCTTGTCCATGCCGCGTGTGCGCACGGGGGACAGGGAGACGACGCGGGGACCACCCTTGCGCGTGGCAGCGCGCAGGCGAAGGAAGATGATCGGCGACTCGTCCTCGGGCTCCAGGCCGACGAGCAGGACGGCGGGAGCAGTGTCGAGATCCGCGTACGTCGGCCCGAGCGGCTTGCCGGCGACCGACGACGCGAGGAACTGCGCCTCTTCGTCGCTGGCGACGCGAGCGCGGAAGTCGATGTCGCCCGTGCCCATCGCCACTCGCGCGAACTTCGCGTAGGCGTAGGCGTCCTCTCGCGTGAGTCGACCACCGGTGAGGACTCCCGCTCGACCGCGGGCGGCGGCAAGGCCCCTTGCCGCGATATCGAGCGCCTCCGGCCACGAGGCGGGGCGCAGCTCGCCGTTCTCGCGCACGAGCGGGGAGGCAATCCGGCCCGCATTGGTATAGATGAAGGCGAAGCGCCCCTTGTCGCAGTTCCACTCCTCGTTGACCTCGGGGTCGTCCCACGCCAGGCGACGCGTCACGACTCCGCGGCGCACGTCGGTGCGCAGCGAGCAGCCGGATGCGCAGTGCTCGCACGTGGTCGGCGTGCTCACCAGGTCGAAGGGTCGCGCCCTGAAGCGGTAGAGGGAGCTCGTGAGCGCACCCACGGGGCAGATCTGGATGGTGTTGCCTGAGAAGTAGGAGTCGAAGGGCTGGTCGGGCGCGATGCCGACCTGCTGCTTGGCGCCGCGCTCGAGGAGCTCGAGCATGGGATCGCCCGCGATCTGCTCGGCGAATCGCGTGCAACGCGCGCAGGAGACGCATCGCTCGCGGTCGAGCAGGATCTGCGCGCTCATGTTGATCGGCTTCTCGAAGGTGCGCTTCTCCTCTTCGAAGCGGGAGGTGCCGCGACCGGCGGTCATCGCCTGGTTCTGGAGGGGGCACTCACCACCCTTGTCGCACACGGGGCAGTCGAGCGGATGGTTGAGGAGCAGGAACTCCATCACCCCCTCCTGCGCTGCGTCGGCCATGGGTGAGGTGCGCTGGGTGCGCACGGCCATCCCGTCCGTTACGGCGATCGCGCAGGCCGGCTGTGGCTTCGCCTGACCCTCGATCTCGATGAGGCACATCCGGCATGCGGCGACTGGATCGAGAAGCGGGTGATCGCAGAAGCGCGGGATCTCGATGCCCATGAGCTCGGCGACGCGGATGACGAGCATGCCCTTGGGCACGCGCACCTCGATGCCGTCGACGGTCACCGTCACGACGTCGGCGGGAGCGACGCCGGCGGGACTCTGCGGGGCGATGGTCATCGCGCGGCCACCTCACCGAAGACGTAGGAAGCCGCCGGAGGGAAGGCCTCGTCGACGGGAGTGTGGGTCGCAGCCTCGAACTCGTCGCGGAAGTACTTCAGGGCTGCGGGGTAAGGAGTCGCGGCGGCATCGCCGAGGGCACAGAAGGAGCGACCGGCGATATTGCCGCACACCTCCACGAGCAGGTCCATGTCGGCGTCGGTGCCGTGCCCGTGCTCGAAGCGCTCGAGGACGCCCGTGATCCAGTAGGTGCCCTCGCGGCACGGCGTGCACTTGCCGCACGACTCGTGCTTGTAGAACTCCAGCCAGCGGGTGACGGCCTTGACGACGCTGATGGTGCTGTTGAAGACCATCGGCGTACCGGTGCCGAGCATCGTGCCGGCTTCCGCCATCGCCTCGTAGGTGAGCGGGGTGTCGAGATGGTCGGCGGTGAGCATGGGCACCGACGAGCCTCCGGGAATCCAGAACTTCACGGTGCCGTCGCCTCCGACTACGCCTCCGGCGTACTCGAGCAACTCGCGCATGGTGATGCCGAGGGGGGCTTCATAGATTCCGGGGCGGGCGACATGGCCGGACACGGCGAAGACCTTGAAGCCCGGGGACTTCTCCGTGCCGAACTGCCGGAACCACTCCACGCCGTTGTTGATGATCCACGGGATGTTGGCGATCGTCTCGACGTTGTTGACCACGGTGGGCACGGCGTAGAGGCCGTGCGTGGCGGGGAACGGCGGCTTGAGGCGGGGCTGACCGCGGTAGCCCTCGAGTGAATCGAGGAGAGCCGTCTCCTCGCCGCAGATGTAGGCGCCCGCACCCGAGTGCACGGTGATCTTGAGGTTGAAGCCCGAGCCGAGGATGTTGTCTCCGAGCAGGCCCGCCTGCTCAGCCTCGCGGACAGCCGTGGCCACGCGACGAATCGCCTGGGGTACCTCACCGCGGATGTAGATGAAGGCGTGATTGGCCCGGATGGCGTACGACGAGATGATGACGCCCTCGATGAGCGCATGCGGGTTGGCCATCATGATCGGGACGTCCTTGCATGCGCCCGGCTCGGACTCATCCGCGTTGACGACGAGGTAGTGGGGCTTGCCGTCGTTCTGAGGGACGAAGCTCCACTTCAGGCCGGTGGGGAAGCCAGCTCCCCCGCGACCACGCAGGCCGGTGTCCTTGACCGTGCCGATGATCGCGTCGGGATCCATGCCGAGGGCCTTGGGCAGCGCGACGTAGCCGCCGTGGCGGCGATAGCCCTCGAGGGTGAAGTAGTCGGGAACATCCCAGTGGGCGGTGATGACCGGGGTCAGCGGTGTCATGCGGATCCCTCCCCCGGCGCAGGTGCGCTCATGCCGTGTTGGCGTGCATAGGTGAGACCGGCGAGCATGATCGCGTCGGCCTCGCCGCCCTCGCCCGCCAGTCCGTCGACGGGGAAGGCGAGTGTGTGCTCGGTGGCCTGGAAATCGCGGATGACCGGGCCGCGCGTCGAGACGACCTCTTCTCCGCGGGCGAGTCGATCGATGACATCGAGGGCGCTCTGGGGGGTCTGGCAGTCCATGAACTCCCAGTCGACGGTCATCACGGGGGCGTGCGTGCACGCGGCCTGGCACTCGATGCGCTCCAGCCAGAAGGTGCCGTCCACATCGCGCTCGTCGTGGCCAGCGCCGAGGCGTTCCGAGATCGCGTCGTAGACGGCGTCACCGCCGAGGAGCGCGCAGAGGGTGTTGGTGCACACGCCGATGTGATGCTTGCCGACCGGTCGGCGCTTGTACATCGTGTAGAACGTCGCGACGGCGGTGACCTCGGCCGTGGTGAGGCCGAGTTGTTCGGCGATGATCTGCATGGCCTCGGGGGTGATCTCATCGTCGATGCTCTGCGCCAGGTGCAGCAGAGGCATCACCGCGGACCGGGAATTGGGGTAGCGCTCGATGATCTCGCGCATCTGCGACATGACGTCGTCGTCGTAGGACATCAGCGGTCCACCCCGCCCATCACGGGATCGATGCTCGCCACGGCGGCGATGACGTCGGAGATCATGCTGCCGTTGGACATCGCAGCGGTGGACTGCAGGTTGTTGAACGACGCGTCCCGGAAGTGCACGCGGTAGGGGCGAGTGCCGCCGTCGCTCACGATGTGGACGCCGAGCTCGCCGCGCGGCGACTCGATGGCGGAGTAGACCTGGCCCGCGGGGACGCTGAAGCCCTCGGTGACGAGCTTGAAGTGATGGATGAGGGCCTCCATCGACTGGGACATGATCTCCTTGATGTGCTCGGGAGAGTTGCCCTGTCCGTCACCGCCGATCGACAGGCGTGCCGGCCACGCGATCTTCTTGTCCTCCACCATGACGGGTCCCGGGCGGAGGCGATCGAGAGCCTGCTCGACGATCTTGATGCTCTCCTGCATCTCGGCGACGCGGATGAGGAAGCGTCCGTACGCATCGCAGGTGTCCTCGGTGGGCACGTCGAACTCGTAGGTCTCGTAGCCGCAGTAGGGCTGGGCCTTGCGGAGGTCATGCGGCAGGCCGGTGCTGCGCAGGAGCGGGCCGGTGATCCCGAGCGCCATGCAGCCCGCGAGGTCGAGGTAGCCCACCCCGACGGTGCGACCCATCCAGATGGCGTTGTCCACCAGGAGATCGGTGGTGTCCTTCATGCGCTTACGCAGGAGCGGCAGCGTCTCGCGGATCCGGGCGACCTGGTCGTCAGTGATGTCCTGAGCGACGCCACCCGGGCGGACGAAGGCGCTGTTCATGCGCAGCCCCGTCACCATCTCGAAGATGTCGAGGATGAGCTCGCGCTCGCGGAAGCCGAAGGTCATCGCCGTGAGTGCACCGAGCTCCATGCCACCGGTGGCGAGGGCCACGAGGTGGGAAGAGATGCGGTTGAGCTCCATCATGAGGACGCGGATCGTGGTCGCACGCTCAGGAATCTGGTCGGTGACACCGAGGAGCTTCTCGACGCCGAGGCAGTACGCCGTCTCGTTGAAGAAGGGGGAGAGGTAGTCCATGCGGGTCACGAAGGTCACGCCCTGGGTCCAGGTGCGGTACTCCATGTTCTTCTCGATGCCCGTGTGCAGGTAGCCGATACCGCAACGGGTGTCGATGACCGTCTCGCCCTCGAGCTCGAGGATGAGACGCAGGACTCCGTGAGTGGAGGGGTGCTGCGGGCCCATGTTGACCACGATGCGTTCGCGCTCGCCCTCGTCTGGCGACGAAATGGAGTCCCAGTCCCCTCCGGAGACGGTGTAGACGGTCCCCTGACCGGTCTCATAGGACAGCGCGTAGGGATCCTCTGCGGGCAGTTCGCCTTCGTAGACGATGCCCTCGTCGGCGATGCTCTGATCGGTCGTCATCAGGTGTATGCCCTCCGCTGGTCGGGTGGCGGGACCTCGGCACCCTTGTATTCGACGGGGATGCCGCCGAGCGGGTAGTCCTTGCGCTGGGGGTGGCCGGGCCAGTCATCCGGCATCTCGATGCGGGTCAGTGCGGGATGGCCCTCGAAGATGATGCCGAAGAAGTCGTAGGTCTCGCGCTCGTGCCAGTCATTGGCCGGGTAGACCGAGGTGATCGAAGGGATACGAGGGTCGGCATCCGGGCAGGTCACCTCGACGCGGATCCGGCGATTGTGGGTCACCGACTGGAAGGGGTAGACCGCGTGTAGCTCACGACCGGCATCGCCCGGGTAGTGGACGCCATTGACACCCATGCACATCTCGAAACGCAGTGCGGGCTCGTCGCGCAGGACCGAGGCAAACGCCAGCAGGTGCTCCCGACGGACAAAGAAGGTGATCTCGCCCCGGTCCACCACGACCTTTTCCACCGCGGTGGTCATCGGCAGGCCGTGATCCGCCAGGGCGAGTTCGATCTCATCGGCGGCTGCGTCGAACCACTCGCCGTAGGGGCGTTCGGTGGGCCCCGGCATGACGATGGGGGCCACCAGGCCACCGAAACCGGAGGTGTCTCCGCCATCCTGCGCTGAGAAGGCGCCATGGCGTACGCCGATGACCTCGAGCTCGCGCACGCCTTCGGGCATGGTCGTCGCACTCGAGGCAATCTCGAGACCGGCCTCCGCCGGCGACACAGGGTGCTGGTCGCTCATCGCAGCAGGCCCCGCATCTCCAGCGTCGGGCTCGCGGTGAGGGCTACGAGTTCGGCCTGCTCCTGCTCGCGCACCGCATTGGCACCGAGCTTCATGTCCTGGATCTGATCGTGGATCTTCAAGATGGCGTCGATGAGCATTTCCGGACGCGGGGGGCAGCCGGGCAGATACATGTCCACGGGCACGACGTGGTCCACACCCTGGACGATCGCGTAGTTGTTGAACATGCCACCGCTGCTCGCGCAGACACCCATCGCGAGGACCCACTTGGGGTTGGGCATCTGGTCGTAGATCTGTCGCAGCACCGGTGCCATCTTCTGGCTCACGCGGCCGGCGACGATCATGAGATCGGCCTGTCGCGGCGATGCGCGGAAGACCTCCATGCCGAAGCGCGCGAGGTCGTAGCGCGGACCGCCCGTGGCCATCATCTCGATCGCGCAGCAGGCCAGTCCGAAGGTCGCCGGCCACAGGGAGCCCTTGCGGGCGTAGCCCGCAACCTTCTCGACGGTTGTGAGCAGAACTCCGGACGGAAGCTTCTCTTCGAGGCCCATGGCGTCAGTCCCAATCCAGTCCGCCGCGACGCCATTCGTAGACGTACGGCACGGTGAGGTTGAACAGGAACAACATCATCGCGAGGAACACGAAGAGCGGCAATTGGTCGAAGGCGACGGCCCAGGGGTAGAGGAAGACGATTTCGATGTCGAAGATGATGAACATCATTGCCGTGAGGTAGTACTTCACGGGGAATCGTCCGCCGCCCATGGGCTGGGGGGTGGGGTCGATGCCGCACTCGTAGGCGTCGAGCTTGGCCCGGTTGTAGCGCTTAGGGCCCGTGAACGTGGTCAGCGTCACACTGAAAACGGCGAAGCCGGCAGCGAGGAGGCCGAGGACGAGGATCGGCGCGTAGGAACTCACCACACTCCTCCGAAACAGGCTCGGGACCCACCCGGGCCCTCCTGCGAGCGATCACGTGGACCTTCGTGTCCGACGCGGCCGCAGTCTATCTACGGCCTCAGGGCGTCAGCGTCGGCCCCGGTGCAGGGCGACGATGCCCCCGGTCAGGTTCAGCCACTCGACATCGCGCCAGCCGGACCGCCCCATGATCACTGCGAGTTCCGCCTGGTCGGGCCACGCCCGGATCGACTCGGCGAGGTAGACGTAGGCATCGGGGTTGGAGGAGGCCCGGCGCGCGATGCCGGGCAGAGCGCCCATGAGGTAGCGGGAGTAGAGGGTGCGGAAGGGCCCGAAGGCCGGGTGCGAGAACTCGCACACCACGAGCCGGCCTCCCGGCCTCGTCACCCGAGCCATCTCGGCGAGGGCCGCCTCGGGATCCACCGTGTTGCGCAGCCCGAAGGAAATCGTGACGGCATCGAAGGCCGCGTCCTCGAAGGGCAGGCGCAGGGCATCGCCAGCCACGAAGGACAGGCCCGGCTCTCGCCGACGTCCTACTCGGAGCATGCCCAGGGAGAAGTCGCAGGGGACGACGGTCGCTCCCCTGGCGGCCAGCGGAGCACTCGAGGTGCCGGTGCCGGCCGCGAGATCGAGGATCCGCTCCCCCGGCCTCGGGGCGACCGCGTTGACAACCGCCCGGCGCCAGAGGCGGGTCTGGCCCAGGGCCAGTACGTCGTTCGTGAGGTCGTAGCGCTCAGCGACCTCGTCGAACATCGCCGCGACCTCGGTGGGCTGCTTGTCGAGGTCGGCGCGAGGCATGGGGTGATCCTCCCAGCGCGGCGCCGACACGGCATGCCGGGTTGGCCCGATAGAGGCCGGCTCCGCCGACTCGCCGTGCCCCTAGGGGGGCCGTACCCTCGGCCTGTGGCGATCCCGGTCCTGCCTGCGACGACCGCACCCCGGGTGCGGACGATGCCGCTGGAGGACCCCGGCCCCCTGCTCGATCGACTTCCCGACTCGGCCGGCACCGCCTGGGTCCGCGGCGGCGACGGCCTGGTGGGCTGGGGAGTCGCCGCGTCCTTCGACGTCACGGGTGATGAGCGCTTCAGTCGCACGCAGCGCTGGTGGACGGAGTGGTGTCGCCTGGCCGACGTCGATGATCCGCTGCAATTGCCCGGCACCGGACCCGTGGCCTTCGGCTCCTTCACGTTCGACCCGACACCGGCCTCGGGTCGCACGTCGCGCATCGTGGTCCCACGCGCTGTCCTCGGGCGCCGCGAGGGTCGCGCATGGCTCACGATCGTCGACGATCCCGACGACCTGCTGCCGCGCGATGCCCTGCTTCCTCCCTCCTTCCGTCCCGCGGGTCCGTCGCGCGTCGACTGGGGCCGCGGCACGCGCACCTCGGAGGAGTGGAAGTCGGCGGTTGGCGAGGTCATCGGCCGCATCGGCCGCGGCGAGGTCGACAAGGTGGTCCTCGCGCGTGATGTCGTGGCGGAGGTGAGCGATGACTTCGACGTGCGCTACCTGCTTCAACGCCTTGCCGATGCCTACCCGGAGTGCTGGACCTTCCAGGTCGACGACATGGTCGGGGCGACGCCCGAGCTCCTCGTCCGCCGTACCTCCGACACGGTCCTGTCCCGCGTGCTCGCCGGCACAGTGAAGCGCCGCGGCGATGAGAGTGAGGACGCGAGTCTCGCCGAGGCTCTCCTGGGCAGCGACAAGGACCTAGAGGAGCATGAGTACGCCGTGCGCTCGGTGGCGCGAGCCCTCGGCCATCACTGCACCGATCTGCGCGTGCCGCAGCGGCCCCACGTCCTGCGCCTCGCCAACGTCCAACATCTCGCCACCGACGTCACGGGTCGCTTGGCTGACGGTGCCCCCGTGCTCGCACTCGCCGCATCCCTGCATCCCACGGCTGCCGTCTGCGGGACCCCGACCGAGCGCGCCTCCTCGATGATCCGCGAACTCGAGGGCATGGACCGCGGGCGCTACGCCGGTCCTGTCGGCTGGTTCGACAGCCGCGGCGACGGTGAGTTCGGGATCGCGCTGCGCTGCGCCGAGGTGCGACCGGGCTCGCTGCGCCTCTTCGCCGGGTGCGGGATCGTGAGCGGCTCCGACCCCGAGGCTGAGCTGGCCGAGTCCCGCGCGAAGTTCGCACCCATCCGCCAAGCGCTCGCTTAGCCCAGCCGCACCTAGGCTGGTCCCATGAGCGACAGCGGCGCGCGTATCGAAAGACGGCGCCGCATCCTCGACGCCGCCCACGATCTCTTCGAGGACGTCGGCATTGCCGCCACGTCCCGGCGTGATGTCGCGGCGGCGGCGGATGTCGCCACCCGGTCGGTCCATGCCGTGGCGGACAGTCGCAGTGCGCTCCTCGCCACCGTGACGGCAGCGCTCCCCTTCCCGCCCACCTCCCAGCGGCTGCAGGAGCAGGCCCAATCCGCGGAGGCGCGCGGCGAGGCACTGCAGACGATCCTGGCTACGGCGCGCGAGGCCTTCGGTGCACCGGCATCGGTGTGGGATGTCATCGAACTCCAGGCCACCGCCCTCGCCCCCTTCAATGACGAACTCGCCGAGGTCGTGCGCGCCCGAGTCGCCCTACGCTGGGAGGCTGCGCGGGCGGTGGTGGGCCAACTGCGCGGAGACGGCGGGATCGACTCCACCATCGATGACGACGCGGCCACCCTGCACCTGCTGGCGATGGGCGCGGGACTCGCACTCCTCGACGGCCTCACGCCGAAGCCGGTCGAGGCGTCGGCGTGGGTGCGGCTCACCTCGCGACTGCTCGAGTCGCTCGCCGCCATCGACCCGCGCGGACGGGAGTACGACGGGCCGACGCGACCGTGGCGCATCCGAGTCGTCGCGCCGGCGACGTCGGCGGCGACAGCGCGGGTGCTCCGCGTCCTCGCACTCGTGGGCGCCGACGTGCTCTCGCTCTTCACGCACGCGCAGGATGACGGCACGCAGTTAATCGACCTCATCTGCACGGCACCCGACACCCTCACGCGCGAGGACCTCACGCGCTCGCTCGCGACCGCCGGCCACCGCGTGCTCGCCGCACCCGGAATCCCGGAGGATGAGCACGACCTGGTGACACGCATCCTCGATGCGGCAGCAGAACTAGTGGTGCATCCCGAGCGGGCCCCGCGCGCGGCCGCCGACCTCGTGCTCGCGGACTCGTGGACGGTCGAGCCCGCGACCGAAGGCGAGGACGCGACCAGCGATGTCATGCGGCTGCAGTGGACGCCGGATCACCACGTCGTCCTCCGCCGCGAGGGTGCTCCCTTCGTCTCGGTCGAGCGCGCACGCGCCTCGGCGCTGCTGCGCCTGGTCGACGCCGTAGCCAGCGCTCCTGCCGGCGCAGGCGGCTTCGGCTGGGTGGAGTACCTGCGCGATGGCACGCAGGTCGTGATCCGCCTGGCGCGTCCCGAGGATGCGGAGGGCGTGACCCAGATGCAT
Source organism: Actinomycetota bacterium (assembly GCA_041183165.1). GTDB lineage: Bacteria > Actinomycetota > Actinomycetes > S36-B12 > S36-B12 > Mxb001. The sequence continues at coordinate 12,805 of JBEGMG010000426.1, forward strand.
GGGCGCACATCCGAAGAGACGCGCTACCAGCGCTACTTCACTCCCAACACCGACTGGCGCGAGGATCAGTTGCGCCGCATCGCGGGCGGTCACCGGGGCGCGACCCTCGTCGCGGTCAATTGGCGCGGTGACATCGTCGGCCTCGGCAACGTCTTCCCCGATCGTCCCGACGAGACATCCACTGCCGAGATCGCCGTCATCGTCGAGGACATCTGGCAGGGTCGCGGCCTGGGCAGCCGCATGCTCGAGCACCTGGTCGAACTCGCCCGCAGGCAGGGCTTCGACGAGGTCCTCGCACTCGTGCTGGCCAGCAACAGCGGAATGGTCCGTCTGCTCGAACGCATGGACCTTGAGTGGACCCGAGCATCCGACCCCGAACTCGGGCCGACGATCGTGCGGATGACCGCGCCGCTCACCTAGTCAGGGAAGCCTGGACCTCCGCCTGGAGGGATCGGATGAGGTCGGCCTCCGCCGACCGCGATCCGCATCGGGCCACGATGACACGCACTCCCGCTGCCGGAGCGTCGAGCGCATCGCGCAGTTGCTCCGCGGAATCCACCTCGATGACGTCGACTCCGGGCGCGGCAAGTAGTTGTCGCAGATCCGCCCCGTGAGGCGTGCCGAAGACTCGCTCGAAGTCGAGCGCAAAGTCCGGCGCCCCCTGCTCCAAGGACGAGAAGATCCCGCCGCCGTCGTTGTCGATCACGACGTAGTCCAGGCGTGGCCGCGACTCCTGCACCGGTGCGAGCAGGCCATTGCGGTCGTAGATCGCGGTGAGGTCGCCGATGAGTGCGTACGTCGTCGCGGCGGGATGTCGATCCGCGTGCGCCATGGCCGCACCCCACGCGGT
>JBEGMG010000427.1:0-7930 GCA_041183165.1 Actinomycetota bacterium
CAGGGCGTCGAGGACCCCGAGGGCGGTCATGGCCTCGGCGAGCCCCAGTCCCGCCAGGCGGGCGATGCTCGCGAGGGGCGCAGGACGCCGTGCGGGGACGGCGTCGAGGACTCGTCGCTCACGCCAGCCGAGGCCATCGGACGGAGCCGCCTGACCTGGATCGTCGATGGTCAGACGCCCCTCGACGAGAGCGATGATCTCCCGCGGCGATGTCACCAGATGCACCCCTTCATCGCGAATGACCGCGTGACACCCCGCTGACATCGGCGAGGTGACGGGCCCGGGAAACGCCATGACGACGCGGTTGAGCTCGCGTGCTTCCCGCACGGTCGATCGACCCCCGGAGCGCACGGCGGCCTCGACGAGCACGGTGCCGCGGCTGAGAGCGGCGATCACTCGGTTGCGTGTGAGGAACCGGTGCCGCATCGCAGCGCCGCCGAGCGGAGCCTCGCTGATGAGCACGCCTGCCTCACGTATGCGCGCGAGGAGGTCAGCGTGTGACCGCGGGTAGGGCACATCGACTCCACCGGCGAGCACGCACGCGGTGGCGCCGCCGGCGACCAGCGATCCACGGTGCGCGGCCGCATCGATGCCGAAGGCACCACCGGAGACAGAGAGCCACCCCGACTCGGCGAGGTGCGCACCGAGCTCGCGTGCGATGCCCTCGCCGTATGCCGTGGCCGAGCGGGCGCCCACCACCGCGATCGAGCGCAGTGCCAGCAGGCGCAGGTGGCCCGCACCCGCGACCCACAGGCCGAGTGGCCCCGCATCGTGCAGATCGTCGAGCTGAGAGGGCCACTCGGAGTCCCCGGGCACGACGTATCGGGCGGAGATGCGCTCGGCAGTGGCCCATGCGGGTTCGACCCAGCGGCTCACGGCCTCGGCGTACGTCGTGGTCGCGGCCACACGCGCGGCGATACCGGTGCTGGCGGGCAGCGGTGAGTGCCCCGCGAGGATTTCCTGGACAACCGCATGGGCTCCGCGCTCACGCACTCGCGCGCCGAGGGCTCGGTCGCCCGCCTCGCACCACTCGGAGAGCATCAGTCGGGCCGCGCGCTCGAGCTCCACGTCGTGCGAAGGACTCATGCCGCCCATGCCGAGCCTCCCCCGCGCAGCACCATCGCGTCCGCTATGTGATCCGCACGTGGTCGAGCGGCGCCGTCCAGGTCCGCGAGTGTCCACGCCACGCGTAGGACGCGGTCAGCGCCGCGCATGCTCAGTGCACCTCGGGAGAAGGCCGTGCGCAGTAATTGCCCTCCCCCCTCATCGGGTGTGTGGCGATTGCGCAGCGCCGCGCCCGGTGCTTCGCCGTTGACCCGCCAGGTCACGCCATCGGCCGACCACCGTGCGCTCGATCGCAATCGCGCTTCGGCCACGCGTGCGGCGACCGCGGCCGTCGCCTCCCCCTGCTCTCCGATGTGAGCGAGACGTGGCCTTTCGAGTGCCACTCGCAGATCGATGCGATCCATCACGGGACCTGACATCTTGGCGGTGTAGCGCCTGCGATCCCCGGGCGAGCACGCGCATGACGCGTCCATGCCCATCCCCTTGCCGCAGGGACACGGGTTCGCGGCGAGGACGAGGCAGAAGCGAGCAGGAAGCACCCCTGAAATTTCCGCGCGCGCGATGTGGACCTCACCGCTCTCGAGTGGCTGACGCAAGGCATCGAGGACCGAGCGCGCGAATTCGGGTGCCTCGTCGAGGAAGAGCACCCCTCGGTGCGCGAGGGTCGCCGCGCCGATGCGCAGACGCCCGGCCTGGCCGCCTCCGACGATGGCGGTCATCGATGCGGAGTGGTGCGGGGCCTGGAAGGGGACGCGTCTGACGAGACCGCGTGGATCCAGGCCGGCTGCAGACTGGATGGACGTCACCTCGAGCGCGGTGCTGTCGTCGAGCAGCGGCATGAGTCCCGGCAGCCGCTCCGCGAGAAGGGTCTTGCCGACTCCGGGAACGCCGACCATCGCGAGGTGGTGCCCGCCCGCTGCGGCGACCTCGAGGGCCCGGCGCGCCTCCGACTGGCCGCGTACGTCGGCGAGGTCGGGAGGCGGGTCGACCGCGACCCTGTGTCCGCCCCCTCCGCGCTCCGGTGGCATCTCACCCTTCAGCACCCCGACCAGGTGGGCCAGATCGCGCACGCCGCCGACGTCGACGCCCGGCACGAGCGCGGCCTCACCAACGCCGGCTGCGGGCACGAGCAGGCGTGTGTCGCCTCCCTGGATCCCCAGCGCGGCTGCGATGGCACCCGGGACCGCATGAATCCGGCCATCGAGTCCTAACTCGCCGAGGACACAGGATGTGGCTGCCGCGTCCTCGGGAACCTGACGGGAAGCGGCCAGGATGGCGACGGCGATGGCGGCGTCGAGTGCGGATCCGCGCTTGGGTAGGGACGCGGGCATCAGCGCCACGGTCACGCGCGTGCGTGGCCAGTCGAGTCCGCTGTGCTCGATAGCGGCGCGGACGCGATCGCGCGACTCACTCACCGCCGTATCCGCCAGTCCGACGATCGTGAGCCCTGGCAGCCCCGAGCCGACATCGGCCTCGACATCGACGATGCGTGCGGATACGCCAACCATGACCGCAGTGCGGCATCGGGCGACCATCAGGCCACCCCGCGCAGATGTTCGACATGGGGCGCGCCCGAGTTGCTCAACAGGATTCCGACGACGTCGATGCGCACCTGTCGGGCATGCCGATCATGGGATCGCAGCCACTCTCCTGCCAGCACGCGAAGCCGGCGCAACTTGCGCGGCGTCACCGCGGCGAGCGGTGAGCCGAAGTCCTCCGAACTGCGGGTCTTGACCTCGCAGATGACGATCGTGTCGGTCGCGGCCTCCTCGGCGACGATGTCGATCTCGCCCTCGCGGCATCGCCAATTGCGATCGATCACGGTGAGTCCGAGCCGCTCGAGGTGGCGGACCGCGAAGTCCTCTCCCCAGCGGCCACGCTGCAGGTGCTGTGCGCCCATCCCTCTCCCTCCACGGACCGACGGCCCTCGAGGGGAGCGTCGTCACATGGCGGCGCATGCGCAGGTGCACGCGGTCACCCTGGGGATGAGCACGTCAGGAAGTCGCTGTGGACACACCAGTTGTTGCGGACACACCGGGGAGCCGCCAGCTCAGCCGGTGCCATGGCGACGGGCCATACCGCTCGAGTGCGGCGAGATGTTCGGGTGCGGCGTATCCCTTGTTGGACTCCCAGCCGTACTCCGGATGCGTCGCCGCCAGCTCCGCCATGAGGGAGTCCCGGGCGACCTTCGCGATGATGCTGGCTCCCGCGACCGCCGCACAGGTGGTGTCGGCCTTGATCCGGGTAACGACCTGCGCTTGGGGCGCCACGCGAGACATCCAGTCATGCTTTCCGTCCAGGAGCACGAGGTCAGGGAGCGCTCCGGTCGCATTGATCGCACGCGCAGCCGCCAGGGCGAGGGCACCGATGATCCCGATCTCATCGATCTCCCTGGATGACGACATCCCCACAGCACTGCGGTGCGCCCACAGGCGCACCCTGGGGGCGAGTCGCTCACGGGTTGCCGGGTCGCACTCCTTGCTGTCGCGCACACCCGTAGGGGCTGACGTGACATCGCTGCGCAGGATGACCACTCCTACCGCGACGGGTCCGGCTAGGGCGCCGCGGCCCACCTCGTCGATGGCAGCGAGGATCGCACCGGGCTCCGCTTGGCGCAGGAGCGCTCGCTCGACGCGCAGAGTGACGGCCATGACCGGGTCAGTCCAGTGGGCCCCGGGGCGGCCACGCCACCAGGACCACGCGCCCCAGCACGTCGTTGGTCGAGAGGGTCCCGCCTTCCACGTCCAGCAGCGCGCGACTGTCGCGGGCGGTCGCGCGATCATCGACCAGGACGAAGATCCGACCCGGGGGGACCACCGTGTCGAATGCGACCTGATCGGATGCGCCTCTGACGTAGGGCTCCGCCAGCGGCACCCCATCCACGGTGATGCGCCCAGTGTCGTCGCAGCACGCCACCCGCTGACCACTCGTCGCGATGATGCGGACCACCGAGGTGTCGGAAGCAGTCGCCCATCCTCCGGGGCTGCGTACCAGCACGACGTCACCGACACCGGGATCACCCCACGTGCTCACGACTACTCGGTCACCGGCGGCAAGAGTTGGCTCCATGGCGTCGTCGGCGACGTACGCGAGCTGGCCGACGATCAGCCTCACCGCGATGACGATCACGACGACGATTGCCGCGATGATGCCTGCCTCGCGGGCGATGACCAGGGCCCACTGCTGAGGGGACCGCCTCGGGCGCGGAGCGGCGTGACGCCCGCGTACGACGGGGATGGGCTGGGTGTCGTCGTCAGGGCGCTGAAGCGACGGTGTGCTCACGGCGCGGATCCGGACCCATCGAGGGCAGGCTGGTCGAAGGTCTCTGGGATTTCCAGGACCTGGGCATTACCGACGGGCCAGACAACGGCGAAAGCGCGACCGATCACCCGATCGACAGGGACGAAGCCGCCCCCCGGATCACCCATGTGCGACCGGGAGTCGGCCGATGCAGAGCGATGGTCGCCCATGACCCACAGGGTGCCCTCAGGCACGAGGACGTCGAAGGGCTGCTTGCTCGGCGGGTTGTTGCGATAGAGGTAGGCCTCCTCGTCGAGCGGCACGCCGTTGACCGTGATGCGCCCATCGGCGTCGCAGCACACGACGCGATCGCCACCGATCCCGATCACGCGCTTGATGAAGTCCGTGTCACGGGGTGGGGCGAGCCCGACGACTTCACCGAGGAGCCGGCCCACGACCTCGACGGGTGAACGTTCCGGCTCCACTACCTCGCCGGTGATGAAGGACCCCGTGCCGTCGAAGACCACGATGTCGCCGCGCTCGATGTCGCGCAGGTGATAGACGACCTTGTTGACGAGGACGCGATCGCCCACCTGGAGCGTGTCCTCCATCGACCCGGAGGGGATGTAGAACGCCTGGACCAGGAATGACTTCACCACGAAGGCGACGAGGAAGGCACCGACGATGAGGAGGGGGAACTCCAGCCACGCAGGGATGCGCGGCCTGCGACGATCCTTCTTCGACACGTCCTCGGACGCCTGCTGGTCCACGTGGGTTCCCTCGCGCGGACCGGTGTCGCTCATGATGGTCCGACAGTACCTCTCAGGCCCTGCGCAACGACCTCACTCCGCGCTGGCGGGAGGAGTGTCGCGCAGCTCCTTGATCTTGGCGGCCTTGCCACGGAGGTTGCGCAGGTAGTAGAGCTTGGCGCGGCGGACGTCGCCGCGGGACACGACCTCGACCTTGTCGATGATGGGGGTGTGCAGCGGGAAGGTGCGCTCCACGCCTACGCCGTACGAGACCTTGCGGACGGTGAACGTCTCGCGGACGCCATCGCCGGCGCGACCCATGACCACACCCTGGAAGACCTGGACGCGAGTCTTGTTGCCCTCGACGACCTTGACGTGGACCTTGACGGTGTCGCCAGGACGGAAGTCGGGGATGTCGGTGCGGAGGGATGCGGAGTCGAGATCATCGAGGGTCTGCATGGCGCAATCACTTCCTGCCGGCGCCACAGGTCGCCCGCGGTCGATCCATCCCGCTGGGATGGCACGGCTCCCCACCCGGGATCGGGCGGGAGATCCACTCCCTGCGGCCGGTCCCCTGTGGCGGGCCGGCCCCCGTATGGGCGGGAGCGCCCCGAAAGTGTGCCATACGGCCGCTGAGGCGACGAAATCAGGCCGAGTCGGCCCCCGGGCGCATGCGACGCGTGCGCTCGAGCGCCTGCTCCCGTCGCCACGCCGCAATGCGCGCATGATCACCGGAGAGCAGGACGTCGGGCACCTCGTGGCCACGCCACTCCTGCGGCCGCGTGTAGACGGGGCCCTCGAGCAGGCCCTCCATGGCCCCGGGCGCGAAGGAGTCGTCCGTGATGCTCTCCTCGTTGCCGACGACGCCGGGCAGCAGTCGTGCCACGGCCTCCACCATGGCGAGCGCCGCGACCTCTCCGCCCGCGAGGACATAGTCGCCGAGGGACACGGGTACGACGTCCGCGCGATCGGCGTACTCCTCGGCGACGCGGCCGTCGATGCCCTCATACCGCCCACACGCGATGACCATGCCCGGGCGCTGGGCCCACGCGAGCGCCATCGCCTGCGAGAAGGGCACACCCGACGGTGTCGGAATGACGAGGAGCGGGTGCGCATGCTCCGGCAGGATCGCATCGAGTGCCTCGCCCCAGGGCTCCGGACGCATCACCATTCCGGGTCCGCCGCCGTAGGGCTCATCGTCGACCGTACGGTGCCGATCATGGGTGTAATCGCGCAGGTCATGAATGCGGATGTCGAGCAGGCCCTGCTCGCGGGCCTTGCCTACGAGTGAGAGCCCGAGAGGGGCCAGGTAGTCGGGGAAGATCGAGACGATGTCGATTCTCATGACGACTCTCCCGATTCCTCCTGCACGTCGAGCAGTCCCTCGGGCGGCCTGATGACGATGCGGGCGGCCTCGATATCGACGACGGGCACGATCTCGCTCACGAAGGGGACGAGGATCTCCGGCGAATCCGGAGTGGCGCGCACCGCGAGGACATCCTGCGCGGGCAGATGGAGGACCTCGGTCACCGATCCGACGCGCTCCCCCGCCTCGGTTACGACCTCGAGGCCGACAAGCGCATCGTCGTAGTACTCGTCGGGATCATCCGGCCGCTCCCCCTCCGGGCGCTCCGCCTCGAGCATGGAACCCGTCAGCGACTCCGCAGTCGAGCGATCGTCGACGCCGACGAAATGCAGGCATAGGCGACCCCCATGTGGACGTTCGGACTCGATGCGCAGAGTGCGACCACTGCCCATGACGTGCACCTCGGCACCGGCAATCAGCCTGCGCTCAGGCTCGTCAGTGAGGACATCGACGAGTAGATCGCCCTTGACCCCGAGTGCGCGGCCCACACGCGCGACCACGACGCGCACGACGGGGTCAGCGTTCGTCGACGTCGAGGAAGTCGATGCGCACGTGCCCGTCACGCGAGATAGCCGACACGACGGTGCGCAGTGCCGTCGCCGTGCGACCCGAGCGTCCGATCACGCGGCCCATGTCTTCGGGGTGCACGCGAACCTCCAGCGACGGACCGCGGCGACCGCTTCGCGCTCGAACGGCGACGTCGTCCGGGTGATCGACGATCCCACGCACGAGGTGCCCCAGGGCGTCCTCGAGCACGTCAGGCCTCGGTGGACTCGGCCGCGGCCTCAACGGCCTCGGCGACGGCCTCATCGGCAACGGCGGCGGCGGCGTCGGCGATGGCGTCGGCCTCGGCCGCAGCTTCGACGGCAACCTCCGCCTCGGCCACGCTCACCTCACCGGCGTTGGCCTCGGCGATTTCGACGACGGCCTCGGCCTCGGCGATGACAGCGGCCTCAGCGGCAGCCTCGGCGACGGCGCCGGCCACTGCGGCATCGGCTACCTTCTCAGCGACCTTGCGCGGCGCAGGCGTCTTGGGCTCGTCAGCGGCCTGCTTCACCGCGGCCTCGTATGCGATGACCTTCGACTCCTTGGGCGCGGCCACCTTGAGGGTGCCCTCCTGCCCGGGGAGACCCTTGAACTTCTGCCAGTCACCGGTGATCTTCAGCAGGACGAGCACGGCCTCGGTGGGCTGGGCGCCAACCTTGAGCCAGTGCTGGGCGCGATCGGAATCGATCGCGATGATGCTGGGGTCCTGCATCGGCTGGTAGATGCCGATTTCCTCGATCGCACGACCGTCGCGCTTGGTGCGCGAGTCGGCGACGATGACGCGGTACTGGGGGGCGTGGACCTTGCCCACGCGCTTCAACTTGATCTTGACGGCCACGGCCGGAACTGCTCCATTCGATTCGTCCACCCGAGGGTGGTCATGGTGGGCCGTGAGCGTCGCGTGGGGTGCGTCGCCGCCGGACCGGGCGGGTACGCCGCCCCGGGTTGAGAGGGACCCTGGACC
>JBEGMG010000428.1:0-4826 GCA_041183165.1 Actinomycetota bacterium
GTACCTCGATCTGGACGTCCGTGAGCGGAATGCGTCCCTCCGGTAGGCGCAGCGGCGTCGACCGTGGCGCGAAAGGCGCGCGGGCAACCGCGAACGCCGCCTCCACGAGGCTGGAGAGATCGGCGACGTTCTCCTTGCAGATGTAGGCACAGCCCGGCGGAAGCGCCGGCAGGCCCGTGACGGCAAGCCGCGGATCGGCATAGCTGGTGAGGAGGATGAGGCCGATCTGCGGGCGATCACGACGTAGCGCGTGCGCGAGATCGATGCCGGTGGGGCCGACTCCGAGATCGAGATCGAGGACGGCAACCTGAAAGTCAGTCGTATCCGCGAGTGCCTCGCGTGGGCTCGCGTGCGCGCGAACGGCGAAGCCGCGCGAGGCCAGGGCTGCCTGGACCGTCACCCGGGTGAAGTCGTGATCCTCCACGAGGAGGACGTTGAGTGGGGAGGACATCACGGTGCACCTCCCACAGGCGGGGCGACGAGCGCAGCCCCGCCCGCGAAGGGTACCTCTGGACGGTGATCGCCCTTGACTGCTGCCCGTGGTCGTCCGCGGGCAGGTATTCGGTCCCGGCCCTCACTCCGCTGATGCGGTCTCGGGAGCCTGTATAACCGCTGCTCGCGGGCCGGTGCGGCGACGATGCTGGAGCTGCGCCTACTGCGCTGACGGGCGAATCGAAACCGTCGTTGCGATCACGGCAAACGCCATCGCGGCTGCCGCCACAAGCCAGATCCAAGGGGCAGCCAGCATGACGTCGTCCCGGCTCGCACTGGCCAACAGGACGCTCGCCACGAGGACACCGAGAATCGATCCCACTATCCGCACGGTCATGTTGATTCCCGAGGCATCGCCGCGGATGTCCGCTGGCACCGAACCCATGGCAGCCGCATTCGCCGCCGGGATGGTGAATGCCACTCCGATGCCGACGACGGAAAGCCCGATAGAGAGCAGGATGAGGCTCTCGGCAGTCGCGGCGAAAGCGAGAAGGCCAAACCCCACAATGCTGAGACCTGTACCCCACAGCATGGGGCGTCGAACGCCGATCCGATCCGCGATCCGACCCGTGAACGGTGGCAACGCCAGCCACCAGATGCCGTAGGCGATGACGAGCAGTCCCGTCGCGGTGGGCCCGAAACTGTGGACAGCCCTGACGTGGAATACGAGTGCGATCCACGTCATCGCCATGGTCAGGTAGACGGTGGCCACCACCGCTGTGCCACCTACGTAGGGACGAATCTTGCGCAGTGCGGCGTGTTGCAGCGGACGCAAATCCCCGTCAGTGGGTCCGCTCAGGATGACTCGACGCGACGCGACCAATGCCACAATCGCGATCACTGCATTGAGACCGAAAATCCACCGCCATGACAGGTGCTCTGCGAGGAAGCCGCCGACCACTGGGCTCACGAAGAGGGCGATCGCCCCGATGAATGCCCACACACCAAACGCCCGACCGATCGATTCGCGTGGGACGGCATCCGTGATGATGGCAAGCAGCCCGGAGAAGAGCACTCCCATCCCAATTCCCTCTACGACTCGGCCGACGAGCAGCAGAGTGAACGTAGGCGCAAACAAGCAGATCATGGATCCCGCGGCTATCAGGATGAGACCGATCACGGATGTGCGTCGGCGCCCTACCCGGTCGCCGTACCGGCCCGCGAGGATGAGTACTGCTGCGTCAGCGATCAAGAAGGCGAGAAGAGTCCACCGAACGGCGCTGACGTCTAGGCTGAACTCGTCGCCTATGGACGGCAGCGCGACATTCAGTGCCAACTCGTTGAGCGCCGCGAGCAGCAGGGGAAGACCCGCCCACACCACGACGCGCCTCCACGCCGACGAAGGAGAGACTTCCTGATCGCTCGGCGTCATGGCGTGATGCTAGTGGGAGTCAGTCGCTACCGGAGGCCCTGCATGTGCTGATCGCACACCGCCGGGTCCGGTCACGTGGGACTAGGTCCCAGTGGTGGCCAGGGGCGGGGTCGAACCGCCGACCTCCCGATTTTCAGTCGGACGCTCGTACCAACTGAGCTACCTGGCCGTGCGGGCCGCACAAGCGACCCTGGCCGCTTGTGGCGGCCTGGCGACCCCGACGGGACTCGAACCCGCGACCTCCGCCGTGACAGGGCGGCGCGCTAACCAACTGCGCTACGGGGCCTCGATGGTGCTGAGACCAGTGTCCCCAACGGGATTCGAACCCGCGCTGCCGCCTTGAAAGGGCGGAGTCCTAGGCCGCTAGACGATGGGGACCATCGCCTCCGAACCGGCGTCGAAGACTGGGAAAGCATAGGGGAGAGGGCTCGTGACTAGCCACGGGGGTGGGCCTGCCGTCCCCCTAGCGGAACAACCCCTGGCCGACGTGCTCCCGAGCAGAAGGGCTACCCGGGGGAACGGCAAAGACGGCGCTGCCGACGTAGCGGACGTACTCGTTCATGAGGTCCGACTGGGAGAGTCGGGTCTGCAACGGCACGAACTGGGTGTCGAGATTGCGCATGTAGGCGAGGAAGAACAGCCCGGCCTTCGCCGTCCCGTCCGCATTCACCCCTTCGAGGAAGTTGTATCCGCGTCGCAGGATGCGCTGCCCGCTGTTGGTGCGCGGCGCCGCAAGCGCGACGTGCGAGTGAGGATCGATGAGGGGTTGCCCATCCGCGCCCTTGGCCCGGAAGTCCGCGGGCGTCCGCTCGTCGCCGCCGGAGAGCGGGGCACCGGAGCTCTTGGCCCGTCCGAAGACCCTCTGCTGCTCCGACAGGGTCTCGTCGTCCCAGTCCTCCAGCAGCATGTCGATCTTGCGTACGGCGAGGTAGCTGCCGCCGACCATCCAGTCGGGACCGTCGTTGCGATTGACCCACACGAAGGCGTCGAAGTCTTCGGGGCGCCGCACATTCGCTGTGCCGTCCTTGAATCCGAAGAGATTGCGCGGTGTCTGTCCATCCGAGGCGAGCGCGGAGTTCTTGGCGAATCCGGTCTGCGCCCACGCGACGCGGGCGACACCCTGCGCGAGCCTCGCCAGCATCCGCACCGCATGCTCGGCCACCTGGATGTCGTCGGAGCAGGCCTGGACGCACAGGTCGCCGCCGACGATCCGCGGATCCAACTGATCGTTGGGGAAGGTGGAGAGTCGCAGCGAAGCTGGCTGCCGGGAGGCGATGCCGAATCGATCGACGCCACGAGCGTTGCGGAAGAGCGTGGGCCCGAACCCGACAGTGATCGTGAGGCCACTCGCAGGCAGATCCACCGCCTCCCCCGTGTCGACAGGCACCGCCGAGAGGTCGGGGAACGCCGCCCCGGCGGTCGCGCCCTGCATCATGGCCGCTCCCGCGGTCGTCCACGTCGTGAGCAGCGCGATGAGGTCATCGCGCGATGTCGTGGTGACCTCGAAGGAGGCGAAGTAGAGGTTCTCCTGCTGCGGGGTGTCGATGCCCGGTTGATGCGCCCCGAAGAAGTCATACCGAGGTGACGCAGGTCGACCGGGACCGCGAGGAGCGGCGAGCGCTGAAGGTGAGGATGCGATCGAAGCCACTGAGGCGGCTCCGAGGCCGAGGGCTCCGAGGAGGGTCCGGCGGGACATGTGCTGCGGCGTCATGCGCTGAGAGTGACGCGCGCCGCGACAGGAGTCCACTGCAATAGGCGTTCCCTGACACGACCCTTACATCGCTGCATCGGCAGCGCCGTGCCCGAGACGCGCAGAAGGGGCCATCCCATGATCGGGATGACCCCTTCTCACGCGTGCCTGGGTCGGGCTCGATGCCGACCCCTAGCAGTCACCCGGGTGTGCCGCCTTCCACGCACAGGGACCTGGTCGATGCTCCTCCTGCAGGAGGGCCTCGGTGATGGGAGCGATCATGAATCCTCCTCTCACTCGCGGGGATACCGCACTTTCAGTGTGCGCCTGCCACCGGTACGCGTCAAGGACCTGAGCAGTGGACTCATGAGGAATGACCCATCATCATGAGCTGTGCCTCGATCCGCGTGGGTTCTGGCGGCAGCCATGGCCGCGGGAGTCCTGGCATCCGGGCCCCCCGCTAGCGCCGCCCCCGTGGTCGAACACTCGCCGACCGTGTTGCGCGTGGGGACCGTGGTGTTGCGCCCCTGCGCGGTGATGCCGCATGCCTGGTGCGGCGCCATCGACCGCCCATGGGACGCCGCGGGCCGCGTGCCCGGCACCGTGAAGGTCGGCTTCGCCTGGATACCCGCATCATCGGGGACATCGATCGGCACGCTCGTGCCGCATGAAGGCGGTCCCGGCTACAGCACGACCGGATCTGGCGAGTGGTTCGCCGAGATGTACGGCGACCTGATGACCGACCACGACATGCTGCTGGTCGACCAGCGCGGCATGGGTCGCACTGCCGCCATCGCCTGCCCGCAGCTCGACAACGGCACCATGTCGTTCATTCGGGCTGTCGGCGCGTGCGGGCGCTCCCTCGGCGATCGCGCGTACCTGTATGGCTCCGAGGCCTCCGCCGATGACCTCGCGGCAGTGCTCGATGCCCTTCGGATCGACAAGGTCGACATGTACGGCGACTCCTACGGCACGTTCTTCGGCCAGGTCTTCGCCGGCCGCCACGGCGACCGGCTGCGCACCCTCATCCTCGACGGCGCCTACCCCACCTACGGCGAGTCCGCGTGGTACCCCACCCAGGGTCCGGCCCTGCGCCGTGCCTTCACCGCGGTCTGTGCGCGCAGCGAGCTGTGCGCCGAAGCCGACGGCCTCCCGATCCCGCTCCTGGAGGCGCTCCTCGATCGACTGCGGGCCAGGCCGATGAGCGTGCGTGCGCCCGGTGGCGACGGACGCTGGCACCACGTCGTCCTCGACCCCGAGGCGGTGACCGCC
>JBEGMG010000429.1:0-2522 GCA_041183165.1 Actinomycetota bacterium
AAGGTGATCAACTCCTCCGGCGAGGCGACGGCCCTGCCGGTGGCCATGTGCGACGATGCAAACTCCAGCACCGTCCTGCCCACCTTGATCGGCTCATGCGGCGGCGCCGTTCCCAACCCGATCGCGGTCTGCCTGTCCGCCGGGACCTACTACCTCGCGGTCGCGCCTTCCGGAGCGGTTCCGTACCGGTGCGCGAACGACCCGATCCTGCAGACGTTGTTCACCTACACGCCCGGTCAGGACGGAGCGGTGCTGCCGACCACCGCCCAGCAGGGTGACCTCCTCTGCGACTGGGGCGTACCGACGACGGCAGCCGGCGGTGACTACACGCTGACCTTCAGTGGAAACATCGTGGTGAGCCGGGCGACCACGCCCGAAACGACCGTGACGCTCGGCACCGGGCTGTACTCCTACGGCAATCCGGGAACGACAACCGACACCGAAGACCGTCGCATCGGCCTGCTTGACTGCGGATACGTCCCGTGGATGGCGAATCCCACATGGTTCCGGCTCGCTGACTGCCGGGGCACCACGACCATCAAGGCGTGCTCGACGAATGCCTCGGCGAACCCACTCGCCATCGTGGTGTTCCAGGGTGTCCCCGGATCGCTCACGCCCATCGCGTGCAGCACGCAGGGCACGTCGTGCTCGTCGACGGGAGCGGAGGTGACCTTCACGAACCTCGACACGGAGCCGATCTTCGTGGCCTACGGACCGATGACCACCACGATCGGCGCCGGGACGGTCACGAGTGCCGGGACGCTCGAGATCACCTGCGTGCCAACGCCCCCGAGCGCCGACATCAACCAGGACGGCGTGATCGACGGCACCGACCTCGCCCTGCTGCTGTCGCAGTGGGGTTCCTGAACGACCGATGCACAGATCTGGAGCACATGCGATGACGAAGCTCGCCCTCCTTGCCGTTCTCCTCATCCTCTCGCCAGCCGCTGCAGATGACCATGGGTTCATGGGTCCCATCTGGGGTGGCGACAGCCAGGAGGATGCAGGCGCGACCGCGCCATCGAGCCAGAAGATCTCCCTGCTCGGCGCATCGTCCAATGGAGCGCCGCTGACCCGGGTGAACGGCTCCACCTCGACCACGGCACTCCTCGGAGTCGATTCGATCGATCTCTACGAGATCACGATCACGAATGCATTCACCTTCACGGTCACCACGGAAGGCTCGACCTTCGACACGATCCTGTACCTCTTCAAGAAGGTCATCGGCCCGGACGGCTCGGTCTCGGCGATGCCGATCGTCGCCAATGACGACACGCCCGGCGCGACCTGGTCACGGATCACCCAACCCATGGTCGGCGGCATTCCTGGGCTCACGGCGGGCGACTACTTCCTTGCCGTGGCGGGCTATCCGTTGCGTGCCGTCGGGTGCACACGGGAAGGTTTCGCTCCTGAACTGTTCGTGTTCTCGAGTTTGACGGGTCTTGCCTTCCCGACGACCTCGACCGCGAACCAGCCCCTGTGTGATTGGAGGACGGCGTCGGGGGCCTCGGCCAGCGGTTCGTACCAGATCAACGTCCTGGGTGGTGTCCAGGCCTATCCCCCCAACGACTGCCTCGATGCCCCCTTGCTCGGCACGGGTGCCTATCCCTTCGGCGACACGGGCATCGACTCCGAGAGCCAAGCCAACGTCGGCCTGTCTGCCGAGTGCGGCCTGAGCGGAAGCATCCAGAAGCCGACATGGGTCAGGATCGCGCCATGCCGCGGCCGGATCGCCATCGATGTCTGCCCGAACTCGAGCGGCGCCAGTCCCTACAGGGCCGTGCTGTTCGACGGCAGTTGCGGCAACCGCACACCGGTGGCCTGTGGAGTCCCCGTGCCGCCCTGCAACGGCTGCACAATTGAGTTCGACTCCGACGGGAACACCGAGTACCTCCTGGCGTTCGGACCCCTGAATGCCGGCGTGGGTGCACCGGTGGTCAGCAGTGCGGGCTTGCTCGAGATGCGCTGCTATCCCCTCGCCGATGCCGACATCAACGGTGACGGCTCCGTCGACGGGCTCGATCTTGGGTTGCTGCTCTCCCAGTGGGGCAGCGGCTCCTGAACGAGGTCGTACGATGCGATCGTGACCTGCTCCGTCGACGATCGCACCATCGACAGCGCCGACCCGGGCGAACCGCACGGATTTGACGCCGCGTCGACCGTTCCGCCGGTCAATCCGGGTGCCACCGTTCCGCCTGCACCGGCCGACGCCGGTGCGACCATGCCGCCGCCTGCGGGCGGATGGCAGGAGCCGCCGGCCGCGTCGCGCAAGCGCGCGGCGGAGTCGATGGTCGGGCAGACGCTCGGCCGCTACCAGATCCTGCAGCTCCTCGGCGAAGGCGGATTCGGAGCCGTGTACCTGGCCGAACAGGTCGAGCCGGTGCGGCGCAAGGTTGCCCTCAAGGTGATGCGCTCGGGCAGCGACCGCGAGGACCTGGTCGCGCGCTTCGAGGCCGAGCGCCAGGCGATGGCGGTGATGAACCACCCCGGCGTCGCCAAGGTCTGGGACGCCGGCGCGCTTC
>JBEGMG010000430.1:0-4497 GCA_041183165.1 Actinomycetota bacterium
TCGCGCTCGAGCTGCTCCAGGAAGGCTCCCTCCGGCGTGATGCGCGCGAGGGCCTGCCGGTCGGCGGAGCAGGAGACTGCAATCGCCACGGGCAGCGAGGCGCCGTGGCGCGGAAGCCGGATGACGCGCACGTCGTGGCAGAAGTACTTGCCGCCGAACTGAGCGCCGATGCCGAAGCCCCGGGTGAGCTCGAGAACCTCCGCCTCCATTTCGAGATCGCGGAAGCCGTGGGCGTCCATGCTCCCGTGCACGGGAAGGCTGTCGATGTAGCGGGCGCTCGCCAATTTGGCGACCTTGAGGGCGTACTCCGCGCTCGTGCCGCCCACGACGATGGCGAGATGGTACGGCGGGCACGCGGCGGTGCCGAGCGAGCGCAGCGCGGTGTCGAGGAATTCCCTGAAGCGCGTGGGAGTGAGCAGGGCCTTGGTCTCCTGGAAGAGGAAGCTCTTGTTGGCCGAGCCGCCGCCCTTCGCCATGTAGAGCAACTCGTAGGCGAGCTCATGTCCCGGCTTGGTGTCGGCGTACACCTCGATCTGCGCGGGCAGGTTGGTGCCGGTGTTGCGCTCCTCCCACATCGTGAGCGGTGCCATCTGCGAGTAGCGGAGGTTGAGCATGGCGTAGGCGTCGTAGACACCGCGGCTGATGGCCTCCTCGTCAGGGCCCTGCGTGAGGACCTGCTGGCCGCGCTTGCCGACCACGATCGCCGTGCCCGTGTCCTGGCACATGGGCAGCACGCCGCCGGCCGAGACGTTGGCGTTCTTGAGCAGGTCCAGTGCCACGAAGCGGTCGTTGGCGCTCGCCTCCGGGTCGTCGAGGATCGCGCGCAGCTGCGCGAGGTGCCCGGGGCGCAGCAGATGCGAGATGTCGCGGATCGCCTCGACGGTGAGCAGCCGCAGCACCTCGGGATCCACCTCGAGGAAGGTGCGATCGCCGAGTTCGACCGTGCGCACGCCCTCGGCGGTGATGAGCCGGTACGGCGTGGTGTCGGGCCCCAGCGGCAGCGGGTCGACGTAGGCGAATCCAGGCATGGGACCAGCCTAGGCCGCCAGCGCTTCGGTAGGTTCGGCGCCGTGAAGCCACCCGTGATCGCCGTCCTCGGTGAGCGCATCGTCGACTTCGTGCCCGGCGAGGATCCGCAGGCCTACCGCGCGGTCGCGGGCGGCTCCCCGGCCAACGTCGCCCTGGGCGTGCGCCGCCTGGGCGGCGAGCCGGTGCTGCTCGGGCGTGCTGGCGACGACGGCCTTGCCTCGCTGCTCGATCGCGCGATCGCCGACAACGGCCTGTCGACCGCTGCACTGCTGCGGCGCACGGGCCCGAGCCTGCTTGCGGTGTGCACGCGCCAAGACGATGGCTCGGTGAGCTACTACTTCTACTACCAGGGCAGCCCCGATCTCATGTGGGACGCGGCGGACCTGGGCGAGGCGCTCGCCGCCGCACGCGCGGCCGGCGCGACCGCCTGGCACACCGGCTCGCTGGTGAGCTGGCTTGGACCCGGCGTAGACGACGTGCTGGCCGCCTGGCGCAGCGCCCATGCCGCGGGTGATCTCACGCTGAGCTACGACCCCAATGCCCGGCCCGGCACCGTGCCGCGCGAGGTCATGCGCGAGCGCGTCGAGGAATTCGTGGGGCTGTCGCACGTGGTGAAGGTGAGCGACGAGGACCTCGCCTTCCTCTACCCGGGCGAGGCACCCGAGTCCGTCTGCGCGCGCTGGGTGGAGCAGGGTCCCGGCCTGGTGGTCCTCACCCGCGGACCGCGCGGCCTCGCCGCGTGGCGCCAGGGTCGGCAGGTCATCGAGGTCCCCGGGCGCCCGGTCGAGGTCGCCGACACGGTCGGCGCGGGCGACACCATCACTGCCGGCCTGCTCGTCGGTCTGGGCGACGCGGGTGCTCTCGGCGCGGAGGGTGGCATCGCGGGCCTGTCTGATGACGCCGTGCGAGAGATCCTGGAGCGCGCAGCGGTCGCCGCTGCGATCACCTGCTCGCGTGAGGGCGCACAGCCGCCCACTCGGGCCGAGGTCGATGCGGCGCTGGTCGTCTAGTCCGCGCGGCTGAAGTCGACGACGGCGTACTGCCCCAGCTTCTCCAGTCGGTGCTCGCTGGCGACCTCGCGGATCGTTCCGCTCTTGCTGCGCATGACGATCGAGTGGGTCTGCACGCCGTGCGAGGTGTAGTGCACGCCGCGCAGGAGTTCGCCGTCGGTGATGCCCGTGGCGCAGAAGAAGACGTTGTCGCCCGTGACGAGGTCGTCGGTGGTGAGCACGCGGTCGAGGTCGTGCCCGGCCTCGATGGCCTTGGCGCGCTCGTCGTCATCGCGTGGCCAGAGCTGGCCCTGGATCACGCCACCGAGGCACTTCACCGCGCAGGCGGTGATGATGCCCTCGGGCGTGCCGCCGATGCCCATGAGCAGATCCACGCCCGTGCCGCGGCGCATGGCCATGATCGCGCCCGCGACGTCGCCGTCGGAGATGAACTTGATGCGAGCGCCCGCCTCGCGTACCTCGCGCACGAGCTCGTCATGCCGCGGCCGGTCGAGGATGCATACCGTCAGGTCGCCCACCGTCATGCCCTTGGCCTTGGCCACCCTGTGGAGGTTGTCGCTGCAGGGGGCGGTGATGTCGACGGCATCCGCGGCCTCGGGGCCGGTCACCAACTTGCGCATGTAGAAGACCGCGCTCGGGTCGTACATCGAGCCGCGTTCCGAGACGGCAAGGACGGAGATCGCATTGGACATGCCCTTGGCGCACAGCGTCGTGCCGTCGATGGGATCGACGGCGACGTCGACCTGAGGGCCAGTGCCGTCTCCGACTCGCTCGCCATTGAAGAGCATGGGCGCGTCGTCCTTCTCGCCCTCGCCGATGACGACGACGCCCTCCATGGAGACGCTGCCGATGAGCTGGCGCATGGCATTGACCGCTGCTCCGTCGGCTCCGTTCTTGTCGCCGCGGCCGACCCATCGGGCAGCAGCCATTGCAGCGGCCTCGGTCACGCGGACGAGCTCCAGGGCGAGGTTGCGGTCGGGGGCCTCCGTGACGCGCATGGCTGACTCTCTCACGGGAGACCGCCGAGGTGTGCGCCCACGGTTCATCGGGGACGATGGTGGGATGTCGAGCGATGCAGTGGCTCCGGGCGAACCGGGCGAGTTGCGCCCCACCGGACGCCCGAACGCCCGGCTCCGCCAGACCGTCCGCGACATGGTCCTCTCCCTGGCGGTCTGCCTGGCGGCCATCGGCGTCATCATGCTCATCACCTGGCGTCCGGCGCCCGATCCCGTCCGGGTCGTCGATCCGACGCCGCTGCTCCTGCAGGCGCGCATCGAGGCGGACTACCCGGTCCTCTACCCGGCGGACCTCGACGCTGCGTGGCGTCCGACGAGTGCGCGCTGGGAGGTGACGGAGGCATCCATGCCAGACGCGGCGTGGCATGTCGGATTCGTCACGCCCGATGAGGCGTACGCGCAGTTCGGCCAGTCCGCGTCCGCCGATCCCGACTACGTCGCGAGCCAGGTCGGAGGTGCCCAACCGGCGGGCGAGTGGCAGGGATGGCTGCGCTACGACTCCACCGACCAGCGTGCGCTCGTCCGCATCGACGGCGCAGTGACGACGGTGGTGTCGGGCACGGCGCCTTGGCCGACCCTGCAGCTGCTCGCCGAGCGGCTCAGTCCGACGGCGATGCCGGATCCTCCGGGGAACGCTCCTCCCGGCTGAGTTCCTCTCGGCTGAGGCGCTCCTGTGCGCCCGCGAGCCATGCCTGGCAGATGCGCGCGTACTCCTCGCCCTGCTCCCACAGGGCCAGCGCTTCCTCGAGGGTGACGTCGCCGGACTCCAGTGCTGCGACCACCTCGGCGAGGGCGGCGCGCGCATCCTCGTAGCCCATGGGGGGAGCGGCCGAGTCCGTCGCGTCGGGACTGTCGCCCGCTGCGCTCTGCTTCCCCTTAGCCATGGCCATCAGGGTAGGTCCTCGACGCGCACGGTGAAGGACCCGTGGGCGACGCGGGCGTCCAGTGACTCGCCCGAGGTGAGGGTGGCGGGATCCCTGACGACCGCACCCGCGCGCGTCTGCAGGACGGCGTAACCGCGCTCTAGTGTGGAAGCGGGGGAGAGTGAGGCAAGGCGCGCGTGCAGGTGCGCGAGGTCGACGCCGCCGTGGTCGATGCGGCGCTGCACGCTGCGTCGTGCCGTCGCGGCAGCTCGCGCCACCTCGCTTGCGTCCGCGGTGAGTCGGCGCTCGACGACGCGTCGCGCGCGCTGTCGCTGCTGGGTGATGCGCTCCCACTCCTCCGTGACGTCGGGGACGATCCTCTTGGCGGCATCCGTGGGTGTCGACGCGCGAAGGTCGGCGACGAGGTCCACGAGGGGCACGTCCTGCTCGTGCCCGATAGCCGTCACGACGGGGACGCGCGAGGCGACCACAGCGCGGATGAGGCGCTCATTGCTAAAGGGGAGGAGATCCTCGACGCTGCCACCTCCGCGGGCGATGACGATGACTTCCACATCGGGG
>JBEGMG010000431.1:0-4819 GCA_041183165.1 Actinomycetota bacterium
AGGCGGTTCTGCGCGAACCACTTCGCGGTCACGACCTTGCCCTCGTAGAAGTCCTTGTCCTTGCCCGTGGCCCCGGCCTCGAGTGCGGCCAGTGCGACCTCGGCCTGGCGCAGCAGCAGCCACCCGATGATCAGGTCACCGGAGGCCATGAGCAGTCGCGTGGTGTTGAGGCCGACCTTGTAGATCTGATCGGCATCCTCCTGCGATGCCATGGCCCAGCCGCCGAGAGCGGCGATGATGCCCTGGACATCCTCGAGGGCCTTGCCGAGGAGCTCACGCTCCGCAGCGAGTACGCCGTTGCCCGCGTCACCCTTGACCGTCTCGGTGATCTGCGACGCGAGGTAGAAGATCGCCTTGAACTGGTCTCGCACCATCTTGCGGAAGAAGAAGTCCAGGCCCTGGATCGCTGTGGTGCCCTCGTAGAGGGTGTCGATCTTGGCATCGCGGACGTACTGCTCGACGGGGTAGTCCTGGAGGTAGCCCGAGCCGCCGAAGGTCTGCAGCGAGGTGGCGAGGAGCTCGTAGGAACGCTCGGAGCCGACGCCCTTGACGATCGGCAGCAGCAGGTCGTTGACGCGCTCCGCCATGTCGAGGTCGATCCCCTCGACGCCGTCCTTGGCCATCAGGATCTGGTCCTGCCACATTGCGGCGTAGTGCACGAGCGCACGCATGCCCTCGACGTAGGACTTCTGCAGCATGAGACCGCGGCGTACGTCGGGATGATTGATGATGGTGACGCGCGGAGCGGTCTTGTCCATCATCTGCGGCAGTGCTGCTCCCTGCACGCGCGTCTTGGCGTAGTCGAGTGCGGCGAGGTAGCCGGCCGACAGCTGGGCGATGGCCTTCGTGCCCACCATCATGCGGGCGTTCTCGATGACCATGAACATCTGGGCGATGCCCGCGTGCACGTCGCCGACGAGCCAGCCGATGGCCGGCTCCTTCTCGCCGAAGGTGAGCTCGCAGGTCGTGGAGACCTTCAGGCCCATCTTCTTCTCGACGTTGGTGGCGTAGACGCCGTTGCGAGCGCCGAGCTCGCCGGTCTCGAGGTCGACGTGGTACTTCGGCACGACGAAGAGGGACAGTCCCTTGGTGCCGGGGCCACCCGCTCCCTCCACGCCCACGGGGCGGGCCAGGACGAGGTGGACGATGTTGTCGGACATGTCGTGCTCGGCCGAGGTGATGAAGCGCTTCACGCCCTCGATCCGCCACGTGCCGTCGCCGTTGTCGTAGGCCTTGGTGCGGCCAGCGCCGACATCGGACCCGGCGTCGGGCTCCGTGAGCACCATGGTGGCGCCCCACTCCTTGTCGACGATGAGCTGGCCCCAGCGCTTCTGGTCATCGTTGCCGATGCGATCGAGGATGTTGGCGAAGCCCGGGCCTGACATGTACATGAACGCGGCAGGGTTCGCCCCGAGGAACATCTCGGCGGCCGCCCAGCGCAGCGACGGGCTCGATCCTGCGCCGCCCATGTGAATCGGCAGGTCGAGGCGCCACCACTCCGAATCCATCAGCGCGCGGTAGGACTTCTTGAAGTCCTCGGGCATCTCGACAGAGCACGTCGCCGGGTCGTACTTCGGCGGGTTGCGATCCGAGGAGAGGTAGGACTCGGCGAGCGGACCGGTTGAAAGTCGCTCGATCTCGCGCAGTGCTTCCTTGGCGGTCTCGGGGTCCATTTCGGCGTACGGGCCGGTGCCCAGCCGGTCGGCGGCACCGAAGACCTCGAAGAGGTTGAACTCGATGTCCCGGAGGTTGGCTCGGTAGTGCGACATGGCGACTCCTGTGCGCTCGCAGCTGGTTACCGACGAGTGTTACCCGCCAGTAACCATGATGCTACTGATCGGTAGCCAATGCAAGAGGACGCCCGGGGCTCCTTCGGGCATACGGTTGCCCCCGTGAGAGCTCCCTGGGCCGACTCGGTCACCCCCGTGCCACCGCCGGCCAGCACGGTGCCCCACACGTCCAACCTCGTCTATGCGGGAGTCGTCACCGGAGCATGGTCGGGCTTGAGCAGCCTGGTGATCTACGCCGTGGGGCGGCTCCTCGGTGTGCCCTTCGAGGTGATGCGGCCCGGGTCGGACTCACTGCAGGTGGTCCCTTGGTTCCTCATGCTGCTCGCGCCGCTGCTGGCGGCTCTCGTAGGCGCACTCCTGGCCGCCATCATGCTCGGGCGCCGTCATGCGCGCCGCACCGTCTTTTGGGCGGGGACGGTGATCGCGCTGCTGTCGTGCGCGAGCCCGCTGATGCAGCCCGATGACGTGATCTGGTCGACGCGAATCTGGCTGCTCATCCCCCACGTCATCACGTGGTTCCTCGTCGTGCCGCAGATCGCACGAATCGTGGGTGACTCCGAGCCCGGGATGTACGCGCCGGAGCAGTAGAACTAGCGGGTCTTCACCTCGTCCGTGAAGAACTGGTTGGACTGGTGGTTGAAGAGCAGCAGCAGGACGATGATCGCCAGGCCCATGTCGAGGAAGATGCCGAACATGAAGGCGGCGGTGCCCCAGCTGGTGAGGATGAAGACCAGTCCGCCAAGGATGCGGATGATCAGCAGGATCGTCAGCAGGATGCGCGCCACATTGCTGCCGCGGCCGATCGCGACGGCGAAGATCGCCTCGATGAGGGCGACGATGAAGAACAGTGCACCCGTCACGATGACGATGGGACCCGCCGTAGTGCTCCACTCCTTGGGCAGGTCGAGGTCCTTGAGGAGCTGCTCGACGGACGCCTGATCGCTGGCCGCAATCGCCGTTCCGGCGAGGATCGTCGCGATGGCACCGACGACCGTGAGCGCGAAGGCGATCCAGATGAGGATGACGACGACGGTGACCTGGCTGGGGCGAGTGCGGGTCTCAGACATGGCATCGACGGTAGCGACCTGAGGGTCCGATCCCGAGGATTGTGACGTGTCTGGGCGGTGAAATTCGTGGCTAGTCGACCCAGCCGAGGCGCTTGGCCATGGCCTCGCGTCGGTTCTCGAATCGATCCGCCTGCTCGCGCAGCCCGGCGATGTAGTCGGAGAGCTCCTGGCGGGCGATCTCGCCATCGGGGCCCAGATCGGTGCGCTCGAAGACCTGCCAGTGCCGCAGGACGGGCATGAGGACCTCGTCAATGTGCTGGGTGAGGTCGTAGATCCCTGCCACGGCGATCTCCATCGCCTTGCGGGTGAAGCCGTCGATCCCGTGCCCCGGCATCGAGAAGTCGCGCACGGTCTCGGTCACCGCCCGCATGGCGGCATCAGGGGAGTGATCGAACGCTGCGGCGAAGACATTGCGGTAGAAGAGCATGTGCAGGTTCTCGTCCAGCGCGATGCGCTGGAAGAGCTGCTCGGCGAGCGGATCGCCGGTCGCAGCCCCGGTGTTGCGGTGGGAGACGCGCGTGGCGAGTTCCTGGAAGGACACGTAGGCGACGCCGTGCAGCAGCCCGGGATGGATGGCCTCGAACCCCGTCGTCATGTGCACCATGCGCGCTTCTTCGAGCGCGACCGGATCGACGGCACGTGTGACGACTAGGTAGTCGCGAATCGCGACCGCGTGCCTGTTCTCCTCTGCCGTCCATCGGCCGACCCAGGTGCCCCATGCACCGTCGCGGCCGAAGATGTTCGCGATCTCGTGGTGGTAGCTCGGCAGGTTGTCCTCGGTGAGGAGATTGACCACGAGGCTCGATCGCGCGGCGTCGCTGTATCGCTGCTGCTCCGGTGACCAGTCCTCTCCGCCGAGGAAGGCGAAGTTGCGGCCCTCGTCCCACGGCACGTAGTCGTGGGGGTTCCACGGCTTGTGCATGCTCAGGTGACGGTTGAGTTCCCCCTCGACGACCGGCTCGAGGTCGATGAGCAGCCGGATGTCGCGGGAGTCGTCCACAGCGGTCATTCCTCTAGGGTCCCATGATCCGGCCGTATCGGGGAGCCCGGTCCCTCAGCGCGGCGGCCGTGCCCCGTGATTGGGTCTGCCCATGGTTGAGATCCGCGCAGGCCTGAGGGTCGACCCCCGCCTGGCCGACTTCGTCGAGGTCGAGGTGACCCCGGGCACCCGATTCGATGCCGCGTTCGTCTGGGAGGCGCTGGCTGACCTGGTGGGGGAGTTCGGTCCGCGCAACCGCGAGCTCCTCAGCGAGCGCGACCGGCTACAGGAGGCCATCGACGCCTGGCATCTGGAGCGTTCGGGTGCGGTGGTCGATCTCGGTGAGTATCGGGACTTCCTCCAAGGCATCGGCTACCTCGTGGAGGAGGGTCCGATCGAGGAGATCCGGACCGATGGCGTCGACGCCGAGGTGGCGCTCGTCGCCGGGCCGCAACTCGTCGTTCCCGTATCGAACGCGCGTTACGCACTGAACGCCGCGAATGCGCGTTGGGGTTCGCTCTACGACGCGCTCTACGGCACCGATGCTCTGGGCGATCTCCCGACCGGCGACGGCTACGACCCGGCGCGCGGACAGCGTGTGATCGCCTGGAGCCGACAGTTTCTCGACGATGTCGTCCCCCTGTCAGCCGGCTCCTATGCCGATGCCGTCGCACTGTCGATCGCCGAGGGGCGCCTGTGCGTCGCCTTGGCGGACGGCACGGTGAGCGGCCTGGCCGACCCTGATTGCTTCCTCGGCTACACCGGGGATACCGGGCAACCCTCCAGCGTTTGGCTGCGCCACCACGGCCTCGCCATCGAGATCGTGATCGACCCGTCCACCGTCGTGGGGCGCTCCGATCGGGCCGGGATCAGTGACGTCAGGCTCGAGTCGGCGATCACCACCATCATCGACTTCGAGGACTCCGTGTCCACCGTCGACGCGGAGGACAAGGTCGGGTCCTACCGGAATTGGCTCGGCCTGA
>JBEGMG010000432.1:0-10663 GCA_041183165.1 Actinomycetota bacterium
CACCGGCACCGCGTCCGCGCATGCCGAGGACGACCACCTCGATGAGTATCTGCATCTCTTCATGGCCAATCGCGGTGTGCTCATGACGCCCTTCCACAACATGGCCCTGATGTGCCCGACGACCACCGCAACCGACGTCGACCTGCATACCAAGCTCTTCGCTGAAGCCGTGCGTCGGCTGGTGGCCTAGTGCTCCCGGCCTCCCTCGATCTGACCGGGCGTGCTGCGCTCGTCACGGGCGCGGGCAGCGACTCCGGCATCGGCTTCGCCGCGGCGCGCGCGCTCGCCGAACTCGGCGCATCCGTCACCGTGGCGGCGACCACCGACCGTGTCCATGAGCGGGCGAGTGAGCTCACCGCACAGGGTCATGCGGCTCAGGGAGCGATCGCCGACCTCACCGATGCCGACGCTGCTGCTGCCCTGGTGGAGGAAGCACGTCGTCACTGGGGTCGGCTCGACATCGTCATCAACAACGCGGGCATGACGAGTGTGGCTCGCTCAGGCGCAGCAGAGGGCGGTGATGCGCTCTCGCTGGAGCCAGCCCAGTGGCGTGCCTCGATGGCACGCAACCTCGACTCTGCCTACTACGTCAGCCGAGCGGCGATCCCGGCCATGCGCGATGCGGGGTGGGGGCGCATCGTCATGGTTGCCAGCGTCACCGGACCGGTGATGGCCATGCGTGCGGAGTCGGCTTACGCCGCTGCGAAGGCCGGCATGGTCGGACTCGCCCGTTCGCTCGCCGTGGACTTCGCGCCGGACGGCATCACGGTCAACGCGGTTGCCCCGGGCTGGATCGCGACGGGGTCGCAGACGGCCCATGAGCGCGAGCAGGGCCTGGGCACTCCGATGCGCCGCAGCGCGACCGCCGATGAGGTGGCCTCGGCGATCGCATGGCTGTGCACGCCCGGCGCGGCCTACACGACGGGGCAGTGCCTCGTCGTGGACGGCGGTAACTCCATCGCCGAGGAGCGGGCCTAGCCGCTGCGCAGTCGATTGCCGCGCCTCTTGTGACGAAGTGGGCTACCGTCGCGGCGTGAAGCGACTCCCCCTCCTCCTCGCCCCTGTCCTTGCCGCGGCCCTGTCTGTCGCGCTCCCTCCCGCCCAGGCCGCTCCCTCGCCGGTCGAGCCAGCTGCGAAGCCGAAGCCGCCTGTGGCCGACGTGTTCCCCTACTGCTCATGGTGGCTGGAGACGACACCGCAGACGATGAACGTCGCCTTCCCGGACACGAGCGCGACCTACTGGACGACGCCCTACCTGGCGCAGCCCGGCATGTCGATCGAGGTGGCCGGCACCTTCCCGGAGACGCGCTTCCTCGCTTTCACGGCGTACAACAATGCCGGCGGGGTCTATGAGAGCGCCACGGGCGCGCCGTCGCAGATCACCGACTTCGACATCGTGCCGGCGCCCGGCACTCCGGAGCCCAATCCGTGGGCGGTGACCTCCGCGCCTGATACGCCCGCGGGGGGGACCTTCACGGTGACGCTGCGCGACGGCGTGGACCCCGGCGATGAAAACGCCATTCCCATCCTGCCCCCGAGCCCTGTGTCGCAGGGCAAGGCGCCGTCCAATCTCGGCTTCCTCGTCATGCGGGTCTACCTGCCCGAGGGAGGTGCCCAGGATGTGGCCCTGCCGAAGTTGACGGTCGTCGATGCCCAAGGCAAGCGGACCACCCTGCCGACCTGCAGTGGCAAGGGCATCGCCGCCCTCGGCAAGATCGGCAAGGCGAAGAAGTTCCTCAACATCGTCAAGCAGATCAAGGCCGGCACGTGGCCTTCCCCCCAGCCGGCTCCCTGCACCACCGAGCCCGGTGGCTGCCCGCCGCCCAATAGCTTCTTCCGTGCCTCGGCAGCGACGACCAACAGCTTCTTCCCCAACGATGCAAATGCGTACGCATCGATGCTCTTTACGCCGACACCAGGTGAGGTCGTCGTCATCAAGATGCTCGCGCCGACGACTCCTTGGAACGTCGAGGGTGGCACCACACCGGTGCCCTGGCCCAACGAGGACTACCAGATGCGCTACTGGTCGGTGTGCAACAACGTCTACGCCGCGCCATATCCAGTGGTCGCCAATCGGAATCCCAAGAAGGGCACGACCTACGGCTGTGTCGCCGACAATGCCGCCGTGCGGGACTCGAACGGCTACGTCACGATTGCGATCTCCACTCCCACCAGCCGGCCGAGCAATGCGACCACCGCGAACGGTGTCAACTGGCTGCCGACCTCGGTGAGCAAGCCCAAGGACGTGGAGATGGTCGCGTTGCGCAACATGCTCGCGAGTGAGGGCTTCGCGAACGCCGTGCAGAACGTGCCCTCCGGCAGCAATGCTGCGGCGACCGCAGCAGTCATGGGTGACTACTACCCCGAGGTCGCCGTGTGCACCACCGCTGACTTCGAGCGCGGTGGTGCCGCTGCGTGCTTCGGCGCCAGCGAGTAGTCGCCAGGGCGGGTGCAGCGGTGAGCGTCGTCCTCGTCACGGGTGCGTCCGGCGGTCTGGGCTCGGCCATCTGCGAGCGGTTCGAGGCAGGCGGCTGGGACGTGATCGCGACCGATCGCCCCGAGTCGCGGGCATCCTCGGGAGCGTGGATCCCCGCGGATCTCCTCGACGTCGAGCAGATCCGCGAGATGGTCGCGCAGGCCGCTGCCGAGCACGGGCGCCTCGATTGCGTGGTCAACGCCGCGGGCCTGTGGACCGAAGGCCCGAGTGCGGAGACGACAGAGGAGGACTGGGATCGCGTCGTCGGCGTCAATCTCAAGGCGGCGTACTTCGTCAGTTCGGCTGCGATCCCGCACCTGGTCGCGACGTCAGGCAGCATCGTGATGATCTCCAGTGACGCCGGTATCCAGGGCAACGCCGGGGCCGCGGTCTACAGCGCGAGCAAGGGTGGCGTCAGCAACCTCACGCGCGCACTGGCGCTCGAACTCGCTCCGCAGGGCGTGCGTGTCAATGCCGTGTGTCCTGCGGATATCGAGACACCGATGCTCGAGGGCCAGGCGCGGGACTTCGGCGGCGGCGATCCGCAGGCGTACCTCGACAAGTTGCGTTCGGCGTACCCCCAGGGTGAACGATCCCGCTTCCTGAAGCCGGCCGAGGTCGCCGAGGTGGTGTGGTTCCTCGCCCAGCCGACTGCCGTGGGAGTCACCGGGGCCAACTGGTCGATCGACTTCGGACTCTCCGCCGGGATCTGATCCCCGGGGAGCGAGTTACTTGCCGTCGCGGCGGAAGACCAACTTGAAGGGGGCGTCGTCTGTCGGGTCATCTGGGTTCTCGCCGAACGAGCCGGAGAGCACCATCTTCTGAGGTGCTCCATAGCGCGTGCCCTGCAACGTGATCTTCCATGCGCGGAGGAAGGTCGGGTACTCGTCGGTGTTGAAGACGATGACGTGGGAGCCGGTGCCGGGCACGGTGGCGGTGACGAAGTCGCCCTTGCCGGGCATGAGGAGGATCTCGAACCCCTTGATCGTCGACGCGTAGCGGTAGTTAGCCTTCAGATTCAAGGTCATGCCCGCAGGGCACCTGTCTTCGTCATCAGGCGGGCCATCGCACTTCTGCTTCATGGTGCCGACCTGGACCGCGGTGAGTGTCCAGTTGCCGTAGTAGCCACCGTCGGCCTGCGCAGCCGGAGCGGCGAAGAGCGTGGACGCGGCGATGATGGCAGTGGCGGCTGCTGCGCCGGTGAGGCGCTTGCGGGTCGATGTCATGACTGCGCTCCTAGTTTTCGCTGCATCATTGCCGGTGAGTGGGCTAGTTGGCATCGCGCTGGAAGACCAAACCGATCTCGAAGAACCCAGTCTGCAGGGTCAGGACCATCTTGGTGGGCGAGCCAGAGCGTGTGCCTTTGAGCGTCATCTGCCATGCGCTGCCCAGCGGTGAGATTCCAGTGGCATCGCCCTCGAGGACAAGGGCCTGGTCTCCCGTGCCGGGGAAGACGGCGGTGACGAAGGATCCCTTTCCGTCCCCCTCTGCGTTCAGGAACATAATCTGGGCGACGAAAGCAGAGGCCTTATAGCGGTAGTCGGATTTCAGCGTGAGTGTCTTCCCACTGGGGCAGATGGCTGACCCGTCATCCGTTCCCGAACACTTCTGCTTCTGGTCGCCGAGCTTGACCGTGGTGAGAGTCCACGTGCCGTAGTAGCCCCCGTCGGCCTGCGCGGACGGAGCGGCCACGATCCCGGCGCTGGCGATGAGGGCGGCGGCGCCCGCTGTGGCGACAATGCGCCTGAGTGTCAATGGCATGGGTCTCCTCGGATGGGGCGTTGTCCGCTAGACCAATACTGGCCCTCGGCGAGCGGAGGCGGGGGGTTTCGTCCAGATTCAAGGGGAGCCTGCGACTCTGGCCTGAAAGCAAAGCCCCGCCAGGTCGATCACCTGACGGGGCTTTGCCGTGGGGACTAGTTGGCGTCGCGACGCAGGATCATGGAGACCTTGGTTTGCCCGCCGGAAGGCGTGTTGTAGGCGAGGAAGATGACCATTTTCTTCGGCGCGCCTGCACCCGTGCCCTGCAGCTTCATGCGGTAGGCACGCGGATTGTCCGTGTCGACATTCGAGTCAAAGACGATTGTCTTGTGATGGCTGTTCCCGAACTTGACAACATCGAAGTTTCCCTTGCCCAGCGCACCCCGGAAGACATCAAGTGTCGACTTGTAGGTGTAATCGCTCCTGAGTTCGAGAACCTCGCCCGCCGTACAGGAGATGGCCGGTGCCGGGGGCGGGAAGGGAAGCGTGCCGGGGCAGTCGACTCTTTTGCCGGCAATCTTGAAGGCTTCCAGGGTCCAGGCGCCGTAGTACCCGCCATCGGCCTGGGCGCCCGGAGCTGTGATGAGTGCGGCGCCAGCAACGACTGCTGCAGCGCCAGACGCGCCGATGAGTCGCTTGAGCGTGGAGTTCATTCTTCTCCTTGGGGTATGTGCATGGACTCCGAGTATGTCCCAGGTCGGAGGTCAGGTCGTCGAAATGCCGAGGGAGCTCTAGGTGACCTCGGTTTCGGGCACCGGCCTGGTGCTGCGGGAACGCAGCGACTCCCCGCTCACCACGAGGATGACCCCACCGAGGACGACGGTGAGGCCGATGATGACATCGCTCGTGAGCGCCTCGCTGTAGAGGAGCAGCCCGAGGACCACCGCGACGGCAGGATTGACATAGGCGTACGTCGACGCCAGGGAGATGGGCGCGTTGTTGATGAGCCACGTGAACGAGGTGAAGGCGAGCACGGATCCCGCGGTGACGAGGAAGATCCATCCCGCCCAGGAGCGCCCGCTGATCGCGGAGAGATCGATGCGCTCGCCGATCACGAGGCCGACGATGGTGAGTGCGATGCCCCCACTGAGGAGTTCGTACGTCGTGAGCGCGAAGGAGTCCGCGGGCTTCGGTAGGCGTGCGGAGAAGAAACTCGTCGTCGCCCAGACGGTGGCGGAGACGAGGATCATCAGGCTCCAGAACACGACGTCGCCGTCGGTGCCCGACACCGGCCTCGTGCCACCGGGCAGCAGCATCCAACCGATCCCCACCAGGCCCACGACGACGCCGATGAGCGTGAGACGCGCAGGACGATCGCCGGTGACGACACGCCAGATCACGATCGTGAGCGGAGTGGAGGCGATGATGAGGGCCATCACGCCTGTGGGCACGTAGTCCTGTGCCAGGCCTACGGTGCCAAGGCCCACACCGAGTAGTGCCACGCCCATGAAGCTCGCACTCGCGAACTGCCGACGGGTCACGCGAAGTGCGGACCATCCGCGGAAGATGCCCGTGATGAGCGCCATGATCACGAAGGCGACGAGGAAGCGACTCCCCATTGCGACGAAGGGCGGGATCGTCTCTGTCGCAAAGAGGATTCCGATGTACGTCGATCCCCAGACGATCCAGACGATGACGAGGTTGACCCACAGCAGAGGTCCGGAACGGACGGTTGACGGTATGGGACCCATGACTGGGCGGACTCTACAAGTCAGGACCTAAGTCCTGCCGAATGCGGACTGAAGCCGGAGAAAGCCTGACTATTCAGGGGAGACCATGGCCTCATGGAAGCCCTTGACCTCGCTCGGTGGCAGTTCGGCATCACGACCGTCTACCACTTCCTCTTCGTGCCCCTCACCATCGGCGGTGCCTTCTTCGTCGCCGGATTCCAGACGGCGTGGGTCCGCACGGGCAACCCGCGCTACCTGCAGCTCACGAAGTTCTTCGGGAAGCTCTTCCTCATCAACTTCGCCATGGGCGTGGTCACGGGCATCGTGCAGGAGTTCCAGTTCGGCATGAACTGGAGTGTCTACAGCCGCTTCGTCGGAGACGTCTTCGGTGCACCATTGGCGATGGAGGGTCTCCTCGCGTTCTTCCTGGAATCGACCTTCCTGGGTCTGTGGATCTTCGGTTGGGATCGTCTCCCCAAGAAGGTGCATCTGGCGACCATCTGGGCAGCGGCCTTCGGCACGTTGATCTCGGCGTACTTCATCCTCGCCGCCAATGCCTGGATGCAGCACCCGGTCGGCTACGTCATCGATCCCGAGACGGGCCGCGCGGTGCTCACCAGCATCGGCGAGGTGCTCTTCCAGAACACCGCCGTCATCGCCTTCGCCCATACGATCTTCGCCTCCTTCCTCACGGCCGGCACCGCGGTCGCGGCCATCGCGGGCTACACATTGATGAAGGGCAAGCAGATCGAGGTCTTCCGGCCGGCGATCAAGGCGAGTTCAGTCGTCATCCTGCTCGCAGCTGTCGGAGTTGCCGTCACCGGCGACATGGACGCCAAGATCATGGTGCAGCAGCAGCCCATGAAGATGGCTGCTGCGGAGGCCGTCTACGAGACGGGCACCGATGTGCCCTTCTCCATCCTCAGCGTCGGCGACCTCTCCGGCAGTGAAGCCACGCATCTCATCGAGGTGCCCGGGCTCACCTCCTACATGGCGACCGGCAACTTCGGTGGCGAGGTCAAGGGCATCAACGACCTCCAGGCGGAGTACGTCGCCACGTATGGTGCGGGCAATTACGTGCCCTATGTCCCGGTCACCTACTGGAGCTTCCGCCTGATGATCGGCACGGGCATGCTGGCTGCGCTCTTCGCACTCTGGTCCCTGTGGATCTTCCGACGTCAGCGGCAACCCAGGGCTGGCTCCGCTCTCTCCAAGGCGTACGCGGGGATCGCGACCGTCATGGTGCTCTTCCCGCTCGCCGCCAACTCCTTCGGCTGGATCTTCACCGAGATGGGCCGCCAACCCTGGATCGTCTTCGGCCAGCAGCAGACATCCGCCGCGGTCTCTCCGCTCGTGAGCGCCACCGAGGTGTGGATCACGATGATCGGCTTCACGCTCATCTACCTCATCCTCGCCATCATCGAGGTGAAGCTGCTCCTCACGTTCATCCGACGCGGTGCCCCTGAGGACGTCGTAGCGGATCCCTACGCGGTTGCTCTCGCGGAGGGGAAATCCGAAGCCGACAACGAGCTCTACTTCGCCTACTAGACCGGATGGATCCTGACATGACTATCGACACCCTTGTGCTCATCTGGTTCGGGCTCATCGCAATCCTGTGGGTCGGATACTTCATCCTCGATGGCTTCGACCAGGGCGTAGGCGTGCTGCTGCCCTTCCTCGGGAAGGACGAACTGCGCCGGCGGGTCATGATCAACACGATCGGCCCGGTGTGGGACGGCAATGAGGTGTGGCTGCTTGTGGCGGGTGGGGCGACGTTTGCCGCGTTCCCGCTCTGGTACGCGACGATGTTCAGTGGCTTCTACCTTGCGCTCTTCGTCATCCTTCTCGCGCTCATCCTTCGCGGTGTGGCCTTCGAGTATCGCGGCAAGCGCGATGATGCGATGTGGCGCAAGCGCTGGGACGCGGCGATCTTCGTAGGATCGGTTATCCCTGCCACGCTCTTCGGTGTTGCCTTCGGCAACGTCGTGGGTGGATCCCCCATCGAACCGATCGCCACGACGCTGCCGGGAGAGGCCAACGCGCTTAACTACACCGGTACGTTCTTCACGCTCCTCAACCCCTTCTCGCTCACCCTGGGTGTCATGACCCTGCTGGTCTTCACCACCCATGGCGCGATCTTCCTCGCCCTCAAGACCAAGGGGGAGATTCGCGAGGCTGCCCGCAAGGCTGCCCTGCGGGTGGGCGTGGCAGCCGCAGTTATGGCTGTCGTGGCACTGCTGTGGGCGCAGCTCTACTCGGGTCGCGTGGCCGTGACCCTGCCCATGGTGCTTCTTGCGGCCGTGGCCTTCGTCGGGGCACTCGCGGCGACGTGGCGCGGAAGGGACGGCTGGGCGTTCATGCTCACGTCCGCCACCATCGCGCTTGCTGTGTTCTCGCTCTTCGTCGGCCTGTGGCCCAACGTCATGGTGAGTTCGATCGACCCGGCCTTCAATCTCACTGTCTACAACGCCTCCTCGCAGGTGTACACGCTCACGGTGATGACCTGGGTCGCGGTGATCATGACGCCGATCGTGCTCATCTACCAGGGTTGGACATACTGGGTGTTCCGCAAGCGGATCAGCACCTCGATGATCCCGCCGGAACCCCAGTCCGGCCGCGCCGACGATCGCTTCGCCGGAGCAGCGCAGGGGTGAGTCAAGGCACCCGATGGTGAGCCTTCTCGGGCGCCCATCGTCGGGCCGAGAGGCGGGACGGCGCGTCCGGGGGGACCTGCGCCGTCCCGCCCCTTCTTGATGAAGCCGACGACGGGCAGGATGACGACATGCGACCGGTGGATCCTCGACTGCTGCGCTACGCGCGCAGTACGCGGGGATTCCTCGTCCTCGCCGTCGTGCTCGGCGTGGTGGTCGCAGCTCTGGTCATCGTTCAGGCACGACTTCTCTCCACGGCCATTGTCGAGGTCGCCCAGGGTCGCGCCACTCTCTCGACGGTGAGCGGCGTGCTTGTCGCGCTCCTAGCGGTCTTCCTGGCTCGCGCGCTTGTGTCATGGGTCGGTGAGGCCGCCGCATATCGCACCGCCGCCAAGGCGAAGGCGGAGCTGCGCGCCGAGACGATCGAGCATGTGCTGCGCCTGGGTCCACTGGGGCCAGCCGGTCGCGATCCCGGTGCTGTCGCATCACTGGTCACGCGCGGGGTCGATGCCCTCGACGCATACTTCGCGCGCTACCTGCCCCAGCTCGTGCTCGCGGTCATCGTGCCTCTCGCCGTGCTCGCAACGGTGCTGGGGCAGGACATCCTGAGTGCGATCATCATCGCGGTGACGCTGCCGCTGATCCCGGTCTTCATGATCCTTATCGGCCTCTACACGCGCACCCGTGTCGAGCAGCAGTGGGAGACACTGAGTCGCCTCTCCGGGCATTTCCTGGACCTCGTCGCCGGCCTGCCCACCCTCAAGGTCTTCGGCCGTGCGAAGCGTCAGGCCGAGGCGATTCGGGTCATGGGCGAGCGCTATCGCAGCACGACCATGGGTGTCCTGCGCATCACGTTCCTCTCCTCCTTTGCTCTGGAGCTCCTCGCGAGCCTGTCCGTGGCCCTCGTCGCCGTGACGGTGGGCGTGCGCCTAGCCGAGGGACAGGTGAGCTTCTCCGTCGCGCTCTTCGTCCTCGTGCTCGCGCCCGAGGCCTACCTGCCCATCCGCCTCGTCGGCCAGCATTTCCACGCCGCCGCGGAGGGACTCGGTGCTGCCGAAGAGGTCTTCGCGCTTCTCGAGCAGGAGATCCCGGTGGGCGGCACGCGTATCCCGTCGGCGCGACCCACCATCCATCTCGACGCCGTAGGAGTGACCTACGCCGGACGTGATCATCCTGGGCTGGATGCCACCACGGCGGATCTGCCACCAGGGGCGCTGGTCGCGCTGGTCGGTGCCAGCGGCGGCGGCAAATCGACCCTGCTGTCGGTGCTCCTCGGCTTCGTCGCTCCGACGACCGGACGTGTGCGTCTGGATGAGGTCGACCTTGCCGACGTCGACCTTGCTCGGTGGCGCACGCAGCTCGGCTGGGTGCCGCAGCACCCGCATCTCGTCGCTCCACGCGGTGGCGACCGTCCGTCCATTCGCGACGCCGTGCGACTGGGCGTGCCAGAGGCCGACGACTCCCGTGTCGAGCGGGCACTGGCTGAAGCGGGAGTCCTCACCGAGGTGCAACTCCTGCCCGAAGGACTCGCTACGGCGGCAGCTGATCTCAGCGCCGGTCAGGCACGCCGCGTCGCACTCGCGCGCGCACTCCTGCCGAATCCCCAGGTACTTCTCCTCGATGAGCCGACCGCGTCCCTGGACGGTGTGAGCGAGGACGCTGTCGTGGCCGCACTGATAGCGGCGCGTGATGCTGGACGGACAGTGATCGTCGTTGCGCATCGACCAGCGGTTGTGGATGTCGCCGACATCGTCGTCCACGTGGGCAGCGCACCCATGGAGCCGGTGACCGTAGATGCGTGGCCGTCTTCACTGAGTCGCACCGCTGTCACCGCGAGGGACTTCTGATGCGCGAGATGTGGCGGGCCATGGGCACGCAACGCTGGCGCCTTGCAGCGGCGGCGCTCTTCGGTGTCATCGCCGCAGCAAGCACCGTCGCGCTCCTGGGCACCTCGGGCTGGCTCATCTCCTACGCTGCAGAGCTGCCGCCCGTTCTCTCCCTCTCGGTCGCCGCAGTCATGGTGCGGTCCTTCGCGCTGAGCCGCTCTGTCTTCCGCTACCTCGAACGGCTCGTCGGACATGACGCTGCCTTCCGCGGTCTTACGG
>JBEGMG010000433.1:0-2600 GCA_041183165.1 Actinomycetota bacterium
CCCCCGGACATCTCCGACTTCAGCATCGACGGCGTTGCCGCGGAGCAGCGCACCGCACCCCTGGTCGTGCCCTACAACGGCCTGCAGGGTGGCACCCCCGAGCGGCCCATGGTGATGCGCCTGGAGGTCGTCACGTCCACGAGCGGATCGCCCGTGCGCTTCCGCTCCACCGGAGGCCTGCTCCTCGAGTCGCTCGTCGACGATGAGCTGGGCGAGCCCGAGGTCACGGTCTTCAGCGAGAGCGGCGTCGAGCGCTGCAC
This sequence comes from Actinomycetota bacterium, assembly GCA_041183165.1. Classification (GTDB taxonomy): domain Bacteria; phylum Actinomycetota; class Actinomycetes; order S36-B12; family S36-B12; genus Mxb001. The sequence goes on from JBEGMG010000433.1 coordinate 261, forward strand.
CGCCTCGGTCTACCTCTTCGCGACCACTGTGGGCGAGGCCAATGTCTACGTCGAGGGGCTCAACTCCGCCACCACGCTCATCCCTGTCGTCACTGCGCGCGAGGCAGCGCGCGATATCTCTCTCTCGCTCACTGAGAGCACGGTCGACGCGGGCGAGAGCTTCGAGGCGTTGGTCGGCGTGACCGATGTCTTCGGCAATCCCATCGAGAACGCCGCCGTCGATCTCTCCCTGCCTCCCAAGGGACCGGGGCGCTTCGTCACCGGTGCCAATACCTTCACCGTCCTCACCGATCCCAAGGGTCGGGCATCCGTCGAGATCCAGACACGCAAGGGCGGATCGCTCACCGTGACGGCCAAGGGCGACTTGGCGGCATGCTCACCGCTGGAGAACCAATACGAGTGCCCAGCCGAACGCCCCGTGCCCGGCTTCGAGCCGGCCAGTGGCACGCAGAAGGCCAAGGTGCGCGTGGTGGAGCCCAGCGCCGAGGTGACCAGCCCGGCCCCGGGCACGGCGTACAGCACCGGGGAGAAGTTCGACGTCTCCGGCAAGGTCACGGGAGTCCGCGAGGGCACGACCGTCGCACTCATCGTGGGCGACAGTCCCCTGGGCGCCAGCACTGTCAAGGCCGACGGCACCTTCGCCTTCAAGGACGTGGTTGCACAGAAGGGCGGCACCGGAGACCTCGGCTACGTCGTCAAAGTGGGCGACCTCAAGCCGGTTCCCCTCGACATCACCGTGAAGGACTTCACGATCGTGTCCTACAAGCGCGTGGACGCAGGGCTGCGCTTCCGAGTGGCCGCAGGTGCGTGGAAGTCCGGCACGATCATCGAGCTGACCCGCGACGGTGCGCCCGTGAGCAAGATCGAGGTCACCTCCCCGGGAGCCGAGGTGATCCTCTTCGCACCGGACCAGCCGGGCTTCTACCAGGTGCAGGTGAGCACCTCGCGCGGCGTCGTCTATGGCCTCGACGTGCAGACCATCCTCTAGCCGCGGTCAGCCCGTGTAGTGCTTGTCCGTGATCGACAGCACCTCGTCGAGGATCGCCAGGCCTTCCTTGGCTTCTGCATCAGTCACCGTGCACGGCGGGACGACGTGGGTGCGGTTGAAGTTGACGAAGGGCATGAGGCCGCGCTTCTTGCACTCGGCGGTGAACTCCACCATCGCGGGCGAGGTGCCGCCGTAGGGCGCCAGGGGCTCCTTGGTCGCACGGTCGCTCACGAGGTCGAGGGCCCAGAAGACCCCCAGGCCGCGCGCGTCGCCGATGACCGGGTGACGCTCCTGCAGATCGCGCAGACCAGGACCGAGTACGTCGTTGCCGATGCGCTTGGCGTTGTCGACGACACCCTCCTCCGTCATCGCATCGATCGCGCCGACGATGGACGCCGCAGCGAGGGGGTGGCCGGAGTAGGTGAGGCCGCCGGGGAAGACGCGCTCGTCGAAGGTGGCGGCAATGGTGTTGGAGATCACGACGCCACCCACGGGCACGTAGCCGGAGTTGGAGCCCTTGGCGAAGGTGATGAGATCGGGCTCGGCACCCCAGTTCTGCCAGGCGAACCACTCACCGGTGCGACCGAAGCCGCTCATGACCTCATCGGCGATCCACACGATTTCGTACTTGTCGCACAGGGCGCGCAGGCCCTCGAGGTAGCCGGGCGGTGGGACGAGGACGCCGGCAGTGCCGACCACGGACTCGAGCAGGATCGCGCCAATCGTGCCGGGGCCCTCGAACTTGATGACCTCCTCGAGGTGCTGCAGCGCGCGCTCGGTCTCCTGCTCGGGCGAGTCGGACCAGAAGGGGGAGCGGTAGGGGAAGGGGCCGAAGAAGTGCACCTGCTGGGCGGCGTACTCATTAGGCCAGCGACGCGGATCCCCCGTCGCCTGGATCGCCGCGCCCGTGTTGCCGTGGTAGCTGCGGTAGGCCGACAGGACCTTGTGCTTGTGAGTGTGCAGGCGCGCCATGCGGATCGCGTTCTCGATCGCGTCGGCACCGCCGTTGGTGAAGAAGACCTTCTGATGGCGAGTGCCCGCGCGGTCCACGATGCGCTTGGCAGCCTCGCCACGCATGTCATTGGCGTGCTGAGGGGCGATCGTCGCTAGGCGGGCAGCCTGGTCCTGGATCGCCTTGACGACCCTGGGGTGCTGGTGACCGATGTTGACGTTGACCAACTGGCTCGAGAAGTCCAGGTAGCGGTTGCCGTCGTAGTCCCAGAAGTAGGAACCCTCCGCAGCCGCGATGGGCAGCGGCTTGATCTGCGCCTGCGCGCTCCAGGAGTGGAAGACATGCGCGCGGTCGAGGTCGTAGACGCGCTGACCCTCGGCGGGATCGGGGGTGTAGTCCA
>JBEGMG010000434.1:0-2989 GCA_041183165.1 Actinomycetota bacterium
CCGCCGCCCCGGAGAATCGTGCACGCTGCAAGGATGCCGCTCGCTGTGGCAAAAAGACCGAAGTCCGTCGGCGACAGATAGATCGCCGCGATGATCTGTGCGAGCGCCGTCGACATCCGGCCGAACACGGCCGAGGCCAGCACCATCAGGATCGATCTGGGCGAGAGTTTCGAGAGCATGGGGACATTGGGCATCCCCGGATTGCCCGATGTCACAACTCTAATGGATTCCGGCCGATTGCGTTCCGGATGAATATTCCGGGATGTTTCCGCTTGTCGCTTTCAGCCCTGCGCGATCCCCGCACGCAGCCAGTCGGCGGCCCGGTCGATGGCGATCCGCTCCTGGCGCTGGTCGTCGCGATGCCGGATGGTCAAGGTCCCGTCCTGCAGCGTCTGGCTGTCGATCGTGAGGCAGAAGGGGGTGCCTGCCTCGTCCATGCGCGCGTAGCGCTTGCCGATCGACTGCTTCTCGTCGAACTCGACCGCGTGCTCCTTCCGCAGCTCGCGCCAAAGGCGCTCGCCGATCTCGGGCATTCCGTCCTTGTTGACAAGCGGGAAAATTCCAGCCTTGATCGGGGCCATGCGAGGCGAGAACTTCATGAAGACCTTGCTCGCGCGGGATTCATCGGGGGTGTAGGCCTCGCAGAGCAGGGCGAGGGTTCCGCGATCGGCGCCGGCGGACGGCTCGATCACATGCGGGAAGTAGCGCTCGTTGCGCTCCTGGTCGAAGTACCGGGCCTTCTCGCCCTTGCCGCTGTGCTCCGCATGCTGGCGCAGGTCGTAGTCCGAGCGGTGGGCCACGCCTTCGAGCTCGCCGAAGTCCGGGTCGGTGAAGGGGAACTTGTATTCGATGTCGCACACGCCGGCACCGGCCTTGGCGTAGTGCGCCAGTTCGTCGCGATCATGCTCACGCAGGCGCAGGTTGGCGCCCGTCAGGCCGATCGACTGCCACCAGCGATAGCGCTCCGCGCGCCACCAGGCATACCACTCGTTCGCGCTGTCGGGCCGGATGAAGAACTCGATCTCCATCTGCTCGAACTCGCGGCTTCGGAAGGTGAAGTTGCGCGGCGTGACCTCGTTGCGGAACGCCTTGCCGACCTGCGCGATGCCGAAAGGCACCTTCACTCGGCTCGAGTCGACGACGTTCTGGAAGTTCACGAAGATGCCCTGCGCGGTCTCGGGGCGCAGATAGGCGTAGTTGGACGGATCCTCGACCGCGCCGACGAGCGTCTTGAACATCAGGTTGAACTGACGCGGCTCGGTGAGCGTGCCCTTCTCGGTGGCGTCGGGGCCCACGGCGATCGCGCGCTCCTCGGCGCCGATCGCGGTGAACGGCCGCATCTCGAGGTCGCCGTCGGCGAGCGAGCGCTTGAGGTACTTCTCGAGCTTCTTGCGCGCCGTCGCCAGGCCCTTGTCGTCGCCGGACACGAACGCGAAGAGCTGCGCAGCGGACTCGCCCTTCACGCCGAGCAGCATCAGGTGATCGGCGCGGTAGCGCGCCTTGCTCTCGCGGCAGTCGACCATCGGATCGCTGAACCCGCCCACATGGCCGGAGGCCACCCAGGTCTTGGGATGCATGATGATGGTGCAGTCCACGCCGACGATGTCGACAGGGTTGCCGTCGGGGCCGGTCAACTCGCTCTGCACGACATCCTTCCACCAGGCGTTCTTCAGGTTGCGCTTCAGCTCGGTGCCGAGCGGGCCGTAATCCCAGAAGCCGTTGATGCCTCCGTAGATCTCGCTCGACTGGAAGATGAACCCGCGGCGGCGGCACAGCGCGACGATGTCGTCCATTTTGCCTGGCATGAGGGCCGCGATGGTACGGAAAAGGCGGCCCTCGATGGGGCCGCCTTCGAGGGTCGATCAGGGGGCAGGCTCAGTCGTTCGACCGGCCGCGCGAGGCGATCAGCCGCAGGAACTCCTCGCGGGTCGCCATGTTCTTCAGGAAGATGCCGGTCAGCTTGCTGGTGGTGGTCCACGCGCGGGGCTGATGCACGCCGCGGTAGCACATGCAGAAGTGGCGGCACTCGATCACCACGGCGACGCCGAGCGGGTTCAGGTGGGTCTGGATGGCCTCGGCGATCTGCGCGGTGAGCTTCTCCTGCACCTGCAGGCGCTTCGAGAAGATCTCGACCACCTTCGCAAGCTTGCTGAGGCCGACCACCTTGCCGTCGGGGATGTACGCGACATGCGCCTTGCCGACGAAGGGCACCATGTGATGCTCGCAGTGGCTCTGCAGATCGATGTCGGTGAGCAGCACCATCTGGTCGTAGCCATCGACCTCGCTGAAGGTGCGGCTGAGCGCCTCCGCGGGATCCATCGCGTAGCCGCGGTAATGCTCGTGCATCGCCTTCACCACGCGCTTGGGGGTGTCGAGCAGTCCCTCGCGGGCGGGGTCCTCGCCGATGAAGGCCAGCAGCGACCGGACGTGATCCATGGCCTTGCGGCACTCCGGGCTGTTCATGTCGGGCTCGCGCATGGGATCGAAAGGATACGGGGAGCGGCGACCGGCGACGGTTAGCATGTCGTGCATATGGCTTCCTTCCTGCGAGCGATGACGGCCGAGGCGCTGCGCGCCCTGACGCCGCTGCGCGAAGGCGAACGACGGCTCGGCGAGACGATCCGGACCTTGCCCGCCGGGGCAGGCCTTGCGGAGGGTCTTCGGGCCCTTCCGGAGGCCGGATTCGTCCTTCTGCTGATCCCCGAGGACATCGGTGTGCGGGCCAATTTCGGGCGCGCGGGGGCGGCCGCGCTGGCGATGGCCACGATTCGACGGCTCGTCGCGATGCAGGACAACCCGGCGCTCCGGGGTGCGTGCATGGTGCTCGTGGGCGAGGTGGAGGTGCAGGACCTGATGCAGCAGGCGGTGCGACTCGATCCGTCGCGCCCCGCGGAACTCGAATCGCTCCGCAGGCTCGTGGCCGAGGTCGACCTGCGCGTGCGCGAGGTGGTGGCGACGATCGTGCGCGCGGGTCGGACGGCCGTGGTGA
>JBEGMG010000435.1:0-3620 GCA_041183165.1 Actinomycetota bacterium
TGCATCCTGCGGCGGAGGCACCGCCGGCCCACCGGCCGCGGGGCCGTCGCCGGCCGGGGGAGTCTCGGGCGTGGGCTGCTGTTCGCTCATGCCCTCAGCGTAGGTCAGCGCGGGTCGGGGAAGCAGGCCAAGGCCCTGCCCCGCCGGTCTGTTCCTCCGTCAGGCCGACCACCGTCAGCCGGGTGGCCCGCATCAGTCGGGCAAAAAAAGACGTGAGGGGCGTGCACCCTTCGGTGCACGCCCCTCACGGGTGGATCGGATCAGCGGTAGTTGCCGTAGTCGAACTCCTCCAGCGGCACAGCCGGCCCGGAGGCGGCGCCGAAGCCGCCGTAGTCGAAGTCGTCGTAGCCCGAGAAGGTGGCGTACATCGCCGCCTTGGCCTCCTCGGTCGGCTCGACCTTGACGTTGCGGTAGACGGGCATACCCGTGCCGGCCGGGATGAGCTTGCCCAGGATGACGTTCTCCTTGAGGCCCAGCAGCGGGTCGCTCTTGGCGTGGATCGCCGCATCGGTGAGGACGCGGGTCGTCTCCTGGAAGGAGGCGGCCGAGAGCCAGGACTCCGTCGCCAGCGAGGCCTTGGTGATGCCCATGAGCTCCGGGCGACCGGCGGCGGGGGTGCCACCCTCGGCGACCACCGCGCGATTGCCCGCCTCGAAGAGACCGCGCTCGACGAGCTCGCCCGTGAGGAAGCCGGAGTCCCCGGAGTCGATGATCGTCACGCGCTTGAGCATCTGGCGCACGATGACCTCGATGTGCTTGTCGTGGATCGACACGCCCTGGGATCGGTAGACGTCCTGCACCTGGTCGACGAGGTGCAGCTGCACCTGACGCTGGCCCAGGATGCGCAGCACCTGCTTGGGATCGATGGCACCCACCGTGAGCTGCTCGCCGACGGCGACATGGGCGCCGTCCTCGACCAGCAGGCGCACGCGCCTCGGGACGGTGTAGGGGATCTCCTCGGAGCCATCATCGGGAACGACGACCAGCTTGCGAGCCTTGTCGGTCTCCTCGACGCGGACGCGGCCGGAAACCTCGCTGATCGGGGCCACACCCTTGGGGGTGCGCGCCTCGAAGAGCTCGACGACGCGCGGGAGGCCGTGGGTGATGTCCTCACCCGCGACGCCACCGGTGTGGAAGGTGCGCATCGTCAGCTGCGTGCCGGGCTCGCCAATCGACTGTGCGGCGATGATGCCGATGGCCTCGCCCACGTCGACGAGCTTGCCCGTCGCGAGGGAGTCGCCGTAGCACATGGCGCACGTGCCGACCTTGCTCTCGCAGGTGAGGACCGAGCGGACGCGGATCTCGCCCACGCCAGCCTCGGCAATGCGAGCGAGAGTCGGCATGTCGAGCACCGTGCCGGCCGGAACCACCACGGCGCCGTCCGCCTCCACATCGCGGGCGAGGACCCGCGAGGCGACGGACGTGTCGAGGTTGTCGACGAGGCGCATGCCGCCGTCGCCCGGCTCGGCGATCGTCACTGCGAGACCGCGATCGGTCTCGCAGTCCACCTCGCGGATGATGACGTCCTGGGAGACGTCGACGAGGCGGCGGGTGAGGTAGCCGGAGTCGGCCGTGCGAAGTGCCGTGTCAGCGAGACCCTTGCGTGCACCGTGCGTGGAGATGAAGTACTCCAGCACGGACAGGCCCTCGCGGAAGTTGGACTTGATCGGGCGCGGGATGATCTCGCCCTTGGGGTTGGCCACGAGACCGCGCATACCGGCGATCTGGCGGACCTGCATGAAGTTTCCGCGGGCACCCGAGTCGACCATCATGAAGACCGGGTTCTGGCGCGGGAAGTTGTCCTGCATGGCCCGGGCGACCTCGTCCGTGGCGCGAGTCCAGATCTCGATGAGCTCCTGGCGGCGCTCGGAGTCGGTGATGAGGCCGCGCTCGTACTGCGCCTGCACCTTGCCCGCACGCTCCTCGGCGGCTGCAAGCAGCTCCGCCTTCTGGGGCGGTGTCACGACGTCGTCGATGGAGATGGTGACGCCGGCGCGCGTCGCCCAGTGGAAGCCGAGTTCCTTGAGGGCGTCGAGTGTCGCGGCCACGTCGACCTTCGGGTAGCGATCGGCGAGTTGGTTGACCAGGGCGCCGAGTGCCTTCTTGTCGACCTGGTAGTCGACGTAGGGGAAGTCGGCGGGAAGCGCCTCGTTGAAGATCGCGCGCCCGAGCGTGGTCTGCAGGACGAAGGGATCGCCTGGGGCCCAGCCCTCGGGGGCCGTCCAACCCTCAGGCGGCACCACTCCGGTGAGACGCAGGCGCACGGGCTCCTGCAGTCCGAGCCCACCGCGATCGAAGGCCATGACGGCCTCGGACAGCGAGGAGAACGCGGGGATCTCCTCGCCCGGTGCGGAGCCAGCCATCGTGAGGTTGTAGATGCCGAGGACCATGTCCTGGGTCGGCGTCGTAATGGGGCGACCGTTGGCCGGCGAGAGGATGTTGTTGCTCGACAGCATGAGGATGCGTGCCTCAGCCTGGGCCTCCGCCGACAGCGGCAGGTGAACGGCCATCTGATCGCCGTCGAAGTCGGCATTGAACGCCGTGCAGACGAGCGGATGGATCTGGATGGCCTTGCCCTCGATGAGCTGCGGCTCGAAGGCCTGGATGCCGAGGCGGTGCAGGGTCGGCGCGCGGTTGAGCAGCACCGGATGCTCCGCGATGACTTCCTCGAGTACGTCCCACACGACCGGGCGGGAACGCTCGACCATGCGCTTGGCGCTCTTGATGTTCTGCGCGTGGTTGAGATCGACGAGCCGCTTCATGACGAAGGGCTTGAAGAGCTCGAGCGCCATCTGCTTCGGCAGACCGCACTGGTGCAGCTTCAACTGCGGTCCCACGACGATCACGGAGCGACCGGAGTAGTCGACGCGCTTGCCGAGGAGGTTCTGGCGGAAGCGGCCCTGCTTGCCCTTGAGCATGTCGGAGAGCGACTTGAGCGGGCGGTTGCCGGGACCCGTCACCGGGCGACCACGACGGCCGTTGTCGAAGAGGGCGTCGACCGCCTCCTGGAGCATGCGCTTCTCGTTGTTGACGATGATCTCGGGCGCGCCGAGGTCGAGAAGGCGCTTCAACCGGTTGTTGCGGTTGATCACGCGGCGGTAGAGGTCGTTCAGGTCGCTCGTCGCGAAGCGCCCACCATCGAGCTGCACCATCGGGCGCAGGTCCGGCGGGATCACGGGGATCGCGTCGAGGACCATGCCCAGCGGGGAATTGGTGGTGTTGAGGAACGCCGAGACGACCTTGAGGCGCTTGAGGGCGCGAGCCTTGCGCTGGCCCTTGCCCGTGGCGATGGTCTCGCGGAGCGACTCGGCCTCGGCCTCGAGATCGAAGGTCTGCAGTCGCTTCTGGATCGCCGCTGCGCCCATGCCACCGTCGAACCAGCGGCCGTAGCGGTCGCGCATCTCGCGGTAGAGGATCTCGTCGCCCTCGAGGTCCTGGACCTTGAGGGTGCGGAAGCGATCGAAGACCTTGTCGAGGCGCTCGATCTCGTTGTCCGCGCGGCGGCGTACCGAGGCCATCTCGCGCTCGGCCGACTCGCGCACCTTGCGGCGTACGTCTGCCTTGGCACCCTCGGCCTCGAGCTCAGCGAGGTCGGCCTCGAGCTTCTGGGCCCGCGCCTC
>JBEGMG010000436.1:0-13234 GCA_041183165.1 Actinomycetota bacterium
CCCGGGCCCTCATGAGCGACCCCGAGATCCTCCTGCTCGACGAGCCTGCCGCGGGGCTCGATCTCGGCGGTCGCGAGCAACTCGTCCGGCGCCTTGGCGATATGGCGAGCGATCCCGCCGCCCCCACGACCGTCCTGGTCACCCACCACGTAGAGGAGATCCCACCCGGGATCACCCACGCACTCCTGCTTCGGGGAGGCGCAGCCGTGGCCCAGGGCAGCGTGAGCGAAGTCCTCACCAACGAGGCGCTGTCGGCGACGTACGGCATTCCGCTGGAAGTCCACCGGCGTGATGGCCGTTGGGCAGCCCGAGCGATCCCATGACGCGCCGCTGGCTCTTCGCCGATCAGTTGGGCCCGCACTTCCTCGGCCCAGCCGAGTCGCCGGGGGACGACGGAGCCGAAACGGTGCTCCTCATCGAGTCCAAGGCGGCGTTCCGGAGGCGCCGCTATCACCGGGCCAAGGCCCACCTGGTGCTGTCCGCCCTGCGCCATCGCGCGGTCGAACTGGGGTCACGATGCCTCTACCTGAAGGACGAGGGGTACCGGACGGCTGTCGCGTCCGCTGGCGAGCCGCTCAGTGTGGTCGATCCGACCTCCTTCGCCGCGCGGCAACTCGTCCGCGAGATCGGCGTGTCGGTCCTTCCCTCCCGTGGCTTCGTCACATCCCATGCGGATTTCGAGCGGTGGGCACATGGCCGTCGTCAACTGCGACAGGAGGACTTCTACCGCGAGGCCCGCCGTCGCACAGGGATCCTCATGGTGGGGGACGAGCCCGAAGGGGGCCGCTGGAACTTCGATGCCGACAATCGCCTGCCACCGCCGCGAGGTGCCGTCACACTGGGCCTGCCCGAGCCGGTGTGGCCCACCGAGGACGACATCGACGCGCAGGTGCGCGACGACCTCGATCGATGGGAGAGCGAGGGGATCGCATTCGCCGGTGTTGATGGCCCCAGGCGTTTCGCCGCCACTCGGGCTGAGGCACTCATGGTTCTCGACGACTTCATCGAGAACCGTCTCGGGGCATTCGGTCCCTACGAGGATGCTGCCCTCGTCGGTGACTGGAGCATGGCCCATTCGCTGCTGTCAGCACCGATGAATATGGGGCTGCTGGATCCGGTCGAGGTCATCGACAGGGTCGTCGAGGCGTGGGCGACTGGCGGCGTACCCCTCTCAAGCGCGGAGGGCTTCGTTCGACAGGTGATGGGGTGGCGCGACTTCGTCTGGCACCTCTACTGGCACTTCGGGCCCGAATACGTCGAGACCTCCAATGCGCTCGATGCGCACGAGCCGCTGCCCGCATGGTTCCGCGAGCTCGATGCGGACGCGGTGAGCGCTCGATGCCTGGCGACAGCGCTGGGAGAGGTCCGCGACCGCGGCTGGAACCACCACATCCTCAGGCTCATGGTGTTGGGCAACTGGGCGCTCCAGCACGCCTACGACCCGCGTGAGGTCACCGAGTGGTTCACGGCGAACTATGTCGACGCCTACCCGTGGGTCATGGCTGCAAATGTCACAGGTATGGCCCTGCACGCCGATGGCGGCCGGATGGCCTCCAAGCCCTACGCGGCGGGGGGTGCCTACATCAAGCGCATGACCGACTTCTGCCAGGGCTGCGCATACCGACCGGATCGACGGGTTGGTCCGCAGGCATGTCCGGTGACAGCGGGCTACTGGGCGCTCATCGCCCGACACGAGGAGAGCTGGGCTCGCCATCCCCGCATGGCCCAGCCCGTGCGCGGATGGGCACGCCTTTCGGATCGCGAGGAGTTGCTCGCCCAGGAGGCGGCCAGGGGCTCGGAGGCTCCGTGAGAGTCGATCCCATCGACATCACCGTGGTCGACGACCCGCGCGTAGAGGCCTACTTCAGTCTCACGGACATGGACCTACGCCAACGCGTGGAGCCCGAGCGTGGTGTGTTCATGGCCGAGGGGCAGCTGATCATCGAGCGTTGCGCAGCCCTCGGTATGCACTTCCAGTCCGTACTCACGTCGCGACGCTGGCTGAAGCGACTGGAACCAGCTCTCGCCGCAACGGACGTGGATGTCTTCCTGGCGGATGAAGGCCTGCTCCAGGACATCACCGGCTACCGGGTGCATCGCGGCGCACTCGCGGTCGTAACTCGCCCGGACCCCATCGACGTAGCCGAGGTGCTCAACTGCGAGTCCGACGTACTCGTCCTGGAGGACCTTGTGGATCCGACCAATGTCGGTCTCGCGATCCGCTCCGCCGTGGTCCAGGGCATCAGCGATGTCGTCCTCTCGCCCGGATGCGCCGACCCCCTCTATCGCCGAGCGGTCAAATCCTCGATGGGGGCGGTGCTTCGGTGCAGATTCGCGCGAAGCGATGCCTGGCCCGCCACCCTTGCCGCTCTCGCCCGTCGGCGCCTCGTGGTCGCGCTCACTCCCGAGGCGAACGACACCATCGAGGGGGTCCTGGCGGAGGCCACCTCGGCGTCGGTGGCGCTCATGGTGGGTTCAGAGGGCCCGGGACTCAGCGCCGGGGCACTTGCCTCGTCCTGGCGACGAGCCCGGATCCCCATGTCCACCGCTGACGACTCCCTCAATGTGGCGGCCGCCACGGCGGTCGCGTGCTACGCGCGCGCTCGAAGCAGGCGCTACCCGTAGCATGTCGGCATGTCCCGTCTCCTCGCGTCCGGCGCCGCTGCCCTAGCGGCCTCCGCGCTGCTCGTCGCCTGCAGCGCCCTGCCCGGTGCGGGCCCCAGCCCTGAGAGGACGCCTTCGGCAGCGCCCTCAACCACGCCGGAGACAGCGGATGGGTCGATAGCCCCCGCGGGCGGCGGAGGCATCGATGCCGACGGCATGGTGACGGTGGGCCTGGTAGAGCCGTATACCCCCTCGAGCGAAGGCACGGCGACAGACGACTACCGCTGCTTCCTACTCGACACCGGCGTTCCCGAGGACCGATTCATCACGGGCGTGCGCTTCGTGCCCGACAACGCCGCTGTCGTGCATCACGCGATCCTGTATCGCGTGAGGGAGCAGCAGATCCCGGCCGCGCAGCAGCGCGATGCCGAGACCGAGGGGCAGGGCTGGAGCTGCTTCGGCGGGCCGGACCTGCCGTCCGTCGGCGGCAACGCCGTGCGGTCCTTGGACTCGGCCCCGTGGCTCGCGGCTTGGGCACCCGGCGGACGCGAGGCTCGCTACCCCGAGGGCACGGGCGTCTTCCTCGAAAAGGGCAGCAGCGTCATCCTGCAGGTGCACTACAACCTGCTTGCGGGTCAGGGGCCCGACAGCACATCCGTGCGTCTGCGCACCGTTCCCGGTGATTCCGACCTGCGGCCCCTCGAGACCATGCTGCTCCCCGCGCCCGTCGAGTTGCCCTGCCTGCCCGAGGAAGACGGCCCCCTGTGCGACCGTGACGCCGCGGTTGAGGACACCATCGAGCGTTTCGGAGGCGAGTCCTTGCGCACGATCTGGGGACTGCAGTTGATCTGCGACGGCGACCTGGTGGAGCCGCGCGCAGGTGCGACACAGTCCTGCACCCATTCGGTGGAGAGTCCCGTCACCGTGTATGCCTCGGCCGGGCACATGCACCTGCTCGGCCGCGAGATCACGATCGTGGCAAATGCTGGGACCCCTCGCGAGGAGGTTCTCCTCGACATCGAGACGTGGGACTTCGACAACCAGGGTGCGCGACCACTCGCGAAGCCGTTCCCCCTGGATGCCGGTGACACGCTGACGGTCACCTGCACCCACGATGCCAAACTGCGGAGCCAACTTCCCGCTCTCAAGGGCACGGATCCTCGCTACATCACATGGGGCGAGGGGACCACCGACGAGATGTGCCTCGGGATCCTCACCGTGGCACCAGGGGCATGAGCGCGGCGCCTACTCACGCGGCGCGCACGAGTGTCTGGGGCGCAATCCGCATCTCCGCCGGGGTGGTCGCCACCACACTGGGTGCGCTCCTTCTCGCCTCCGGAGTTCCCGCAGCCCTGGCTGCAGCGACGATCGAGGCGAGCGTGGGCAAGACGGGTACCGTGACCCAGCCACTGGGCAACCTCCGTGCCGCTCCGTCCGATGTGGCTGTCGTCGTAGACGGTGTGACCGCGCGTCTCGCGACACCTGAGCCACCTGATTGGGTCACGGATGCCCTTGCACGTGCGGGCACCGATCTGCCCACACTCGCAACGGAATTCGGCGAGGTCGTGCTCGTGGCAACCCCAGCAGCGGGCGATGCCTTCCTGGGTGTCGCACCTGCGGAGGCGGTGAATGACTACCTGGACGGCACGCCATACACCGTGGCGGTGAGCTCGGCGGGGGAGTGGGAGGCGATCTCCGTGCCGGGCGATGGTGTGCCGACGACACTGCCGCAGGAGCAGGATCTGTGGGTAGCCGCGGCGTCGGGACCTGCACCGACCATCCCTGCTGATGCGCTCAACGGGCTCACCCTCGTGCTCATGCGCTCGGATGGGGTGCCCGCGCCGGAAGCCGCGCTGCGCTTGGAGTACCGACTCCCGGGTGCCGGCACCGCTCTGCAGTCCGCTGCGGTAACCGCCGCGGCCGCCAGCATCGGTGGCCTCATGCTGGTCCTGCTCGGCGGGTGGATGATCGTGGGGCGCAGGAGGCAACCGCGGTGACGGCGCCCGAGGATCGCGTGCTCACGATCCCCAACGTGCTCAGCCTTCTCCGCCTCGCCCTCATCCCGCTGTTCCTGTGGCTCGTGCTGGATCTGCGCGCCGATCTCGCCGCGGTCGCTGTCCTGACCGTCTCCGGCATCACCGACTGGGCCGATGGGGCGATCGCTCGCCGCACGGGACAGACGACGCGGCTCGGCAGGCTCCTGGACCCGCTGGTGGATCGGCTCACCATCGCGGCCACCCTCATCGGCCTTGCCTTGCGCGACCTGGTGCCGTGGTGGCTGGTCGCGCTCCTGGCTGCGCGGGAGGTGCTCCTGCTCGCCCTCGTGCCCGCCCTCCGGCGGCGCGGTCTGCTGGCACTGCCCGTGCACTACCTGGGCAAGGCGGCGACATTCGCGCTCTACTGGGGATTCCCCTTTGTTCTTGTCGGCGCGGGATCAGCCCCCTGGGAGCAGGTCCTGGGCGCACTGGGGTGGGCCTTCGTCATCTGGGGAACGGCGCTGTACTGGTACGCGGCCGTGCTGTATCTGGATCAGGCGCGGCGTGTCCTTCGTGCGCAGGCCTGAGGCGTCAGGCGAGGTGCTGCTGCAGGACCTGAGGGGGCGCCCGTGCTTGATGCGGCAGACCGGGGAGACTAAGTTCGTCACAGTGCCGACCCGTCCGTCGGCATAGCAGCGACGGAGGGGACGAGATGACGCTGGTACCTGAGGATCTGCTCTTCACTGCCGAACACGAGTGGATCTCCTCGACTGGTGCAGGCACGGTGCGATTCGGGATCACCGACTACGCCCAGGACTCCCTCGGCGACATCGTTTACGTCGACCTACCGAAGGTCGGGCAGTCGGTCACCGCCGGGCAGCCGTGCGGCGAGGTGGAGTCCACCAAGAGCGTGAGCGAGATCTACGCGCCCGTGACCGGTGAGGTCGTGGCGGTCAATGCGGCCCTGTCTGACGCGCCGGAGACGGTCAACTCCCAGCCCTACGGCGACGGATGGATGGTGGAGGTGCGCGTCGTGGGAGACCCTGCGGCGACGCTGGACGCCGCGGCCTATCGCGCGCTTATCGGCGAATGACCCGGTTATGAGCGGCTGCGAGCATCCCGTCGACCCCGGCGACCGATTCTGCCGGGTGTGCGGTGCTCCGGTGGCCCATGACGTGACCTCCGTGGGCATCGCCGGCCCGGGATCCAGCGGCTCGCTCCCGGCCGTGGGATCCGGTGTCGCCCCCAATCTCGGGCCCGGTGAGGCCGTGCTCGTCGTCCAACGAGGGATGGGACAGGGCGCTTCCTACCTGCTCGTGGGTGACGTGGTGACGGCCGGACGCGAACCCGACTCCGACCTGTTCCTCGATGACGTCACGGTGAGCCGCCAGCACGCCGAGCTCCGTCGCATCACGGGTGGCTGGCTCCTGCGCGATGTCGGGAGCCTCAACGGCACCTACGTCAATCGACAGCGCATCGAGGAGGTCGCCCTCGCGCCCGGCGACGAGGTGCAAATCGGCAAGTACCGCTTCGCCTACCTCGTCGGAGGGGACGCCGGGACGGCTCCGTGAGCACCATGCGCCCCATCGGCGCGGTCGTCTCCGAACTCGCCGAGGAGTTTCCCGATCTCACGGCGTCGAAGGTGCGCTATCTCGAGGCCCAGGGCTTGCTGGAGCCGATGCGTACCGCCCGCGGCAGTCGCCGCTACACCGACGCTGATGTCGACCGGTTGCGCCGTATCCTGCGGATGCAGCGTGATGAGTTCCTCCCGCTATCGGTCATCGTCGAGCGCCTCGCGCAGCCGGATGCGTCCGCCAATGACGCCGGCGCCGTCCCCGCGGCTCGCCTGCGCATCCCGCGTCCTCGCCGGATGACAGCTGCGGAGGTTGCGCAACGCGGGGGAGTAGATGCCGCCACGCTGAAGGAGTTGACCGCCCACGGCCTCGTCGGCGAGATGGATAGCGGAGCGGTCGACATCTGCCGCCTCGTCGTACGGCTGCAGGAGTATGGGATCGAGCCCCGCCACCTGAGATCCTTCCGGGTGGCCGCCGACCGGGAGGTGGGACTCGTCCAGCAGGCGCTCGCGCCGCGGAGAGGGGCCGCCTCCACGCTCGAGGAACGCGAGCTGACCTCTCAGCTTCTTGCCCTGCTTCTGGACCTCCACGTGGCGCTCGTGCGGCAGCGGTCGTCTAGTCTCGACGCATGAAGCGGGTGGAGGTGCTGGGCGTGAGGGTGGAGATGCCCTCCAACCAGCCCATCGTGCTTCTGCGCGAAGTCGACGGGGATCGCTACCTTCCGATCTGGATCGGTGCGACCGAGGCCACGGCAATCGCCTACGTCCAGCAGGGAGTCGTGCCTCCCCGTCCGCTCACCCATGACCTGCTCAAGGACGTGATCGACGCACTCGACCGGCCCCTCACCGAGGTGCGCATCACGCGCTTGGAAGACGGGGTGTTCTTCGCAGAGCTGCACCTGGGCGAGGGCGCCATCGTGAGCGCTCGACCGTCCGATGCCATCGCCCTGGCCCTGCGCATGGCCAGTCCCATCCAGGTGGACGAGGCGGTGCTCGACGAGGCGGGCGTCATCATCCCGGACGAGGAGGAGGACGAGGTCGAGCGCTTCCGGGAGTTCCTCGACCAGGTCACCCCTGAGGACTTCGGCGCCGATTCGTAAGGGCGCGCTTCCCGCTCCGGCGGGTCGCGTTGACCATGGGGCCGGTGAGCCCTAACGTTGCATTCCGCTCTCCTGGAGGGCGCCCAGTCGTAGAGCCCGGGTAGCCCCCGGATCGAGAAGGCGGTGGACAGCGACGATGCGCCTGACCGAAGAGTCCCTGCCCCCGGTAGACGTCCCCCGCACGGTGGACCAGCCTTCGCTTTTCCCCGAGGAATCCCTCCAGTCGGCCGCGCAGTACCTCGGCTACCGCGGCCCCATCGCCTGCGCGGCCGCGGGCATCACGTATCGCCAGCTCGATTACTGGGCGCGCACCGGACTGGTCGAGCCGAGCATCCGTCCTGCCAGCGGCTCCGGCACCCAGCGGCTCTACGCCTTTCGGGACATCCTCGTGCTACGCATTGTGAAGAGGTTGATCGACACCGGAGTCTCCCTCGCGAACATCCGCACCGCCGTGGCCCATCTGGAGCAGCGCGGGGGAGACGACCTCTCGCGCATCACGCTCATGAGCGACGGAGCCTCGATCTACGAATGCCGCAGTGAGGACGAGGTCATCGATCTGGTCCGTGGGGGACAGGGAGTCTTCGGCATCGCCGTAGGCCGCGTCTGGCAGGAGGTCGAGGGGCAGCTGGCCAGCCTCCCGGGCGAGCCTGCCGAGGGCGAGTCGGGCAGCCCGCGAAGCGCGGACGACGAGCTCTCAGCCCGCCGCGCGGCTCGTCGCACCGCCGGCTGACACCTCTGCGGCCGCGCGTGCGCTAGGGTCGGACTGCTGATCGACCTGGCACGGGAGAGCCCCGGGGAAACCCGGGCGCCGAAGGAGCAACCGCCCCGGAAACTCTCAGGCACCCGAACCGCGCCGGGAAGGCAACTCTGGAGAGAGGGTGGCTCGCCACCCCACCGACGGTGCAAGTCGCATGTGCTCGAGCAGCACAGCGGCGAAGCTCTCAGGTCGCGGTCATCCGCGGGACCAGAGGGGGTGGGGTGCACACCGTGCACCCTTCCGCCTACGTGCCGGGAGACGCCATGACAGGTCAGCTCAACGCGGATCAACCCACCTCCTTCGCCCATCGCCACATTGGTCCACGGCAGCGCGATATCGCTCGGATGCTCGAGCGGGTGGGCTACCCGTCCTTAGATGCCTTCCTCGACGACGTCGTACCCGAGAGCATTCGTTGGCGAGAGGAGCTTGCGCTCGACGCGCCCCTCGACGAGCAGTCCATGGCCGCCGAGATGACTTCTCTGACTGAGGCCAACCGTCCGCTCACTTCCATGATCGGCCTGGGTTATCAGGACTGCATCACCCCGCCGGTCATCCGCCGCAACGTGATCGAGAGTCCCGCCTGGTACACGGCCTACACCCCGTACCAACCGGAGATCAGCCAGGGCCGGCTCGAGGCGCTACTCGCCTTCCAGACCGTGGTCGAGGATCTCACCGCACTTCCCATCGCCCCCGCTTCGCTGCTGGACGAGCCCACGGCCGCGGCAGAGGGGATGGGTCTGCTGCATCGGTCGTACGACGGCTCGGTCTTCCTCGTCGACGAGGACACCCACCCGCAGACGATCGCGGTGATCCGCACGCGTGCGGAGCCGCTCGGCATCGACGTCCGCACCGCGCCGAGATCCGGGCTCATCGCCGGCCTGACGGACCACACCTTCGGTGTCCTCGTCTCCTACCCGGGCTCGTCCGGCCAGGTCGATGACATCCGCGACATCCTTGCCGCGGCTCGCGCGCAGGACGTCGGCACCGTGGTGGCCACGGACCTCCTCGCCCTCACGCTGCTCACACCACCCGGGGAGATGGGCGCCGATGTGTGCGTCGGATCCGCTCAGCGCTTCGGGGTCCCGATGGGCTTCGGCGGCCCGCACGCAGGCTTCATGAGCGTGCGCGCAGGCCTCGAGCGTTCGCTGCCCGGTCGACTCGTCGGCGTGTCGGTCGACGCAGAGGGCGCCCCTGCCTATCGCCTCGCACTGCAAACGCGCGAGCAGCACATCCGTCGCGAGCGCGCGACCAGCAATATCTGCACCGCGCAGGTGCTCTTGGCGGTCGTCGCGGCGATGTACGCCGCCTACCACGGGCCCGAGGGACTCAAGGGGATCGCGTCGCGTGTGCGGAGCCATGCCCTGCGCCTGTCCGCATCACTGGCGGGTGCAGGCTACGACATTGTCGACTCGGTGTTCTTCGACACCCTGAGCGTCCGCGTCCCCGCGCGAGCCGACGACGTGATGGATGCCGCGCGCACCCAGGGCGTGAACCTACGCCGGATCGACGCAGACACGGTGGGGATCACCGTCGACGAGACCACCGACGATGCTGATCTTGCGCGGGTGCTCGCCGCATTCGGGGCCGTACTCGCGCCCCCCGTCGTCGATCCGGCGACCGCGGGGCTCCCCGACGCACTTCGGCGTACCTCGCCCTTCCTGAGCCATCCGATCTTCCACGACCACCGAAGCGAGACGGAGATGCTGCGCTACCTGCGGCGGCTCTCCGACCGCGACCTCGCCCTCGACCGGACGATGATTCCTCTGGGGTCATGCACCATGAAGCTCAATGCG
This sequence comes from Actinomycetota bacterium, assembly GCA_041183165.1. Classification (GTDB taxonomy): domain Bacteria; phylum Actinomycetota; class Actinomycetes; order S36-B12; family S36-B12; genus Mxb001. Next base: position 9,804 of record JBEGMG010000436.1, read on the forward strand.
ACCACGGAGATGGAACCCATCACGTGGCCAGGCTTCGCGGGCATTCACCCGTTCGCGCCACTCGACCAGGCCGAGGGATACGTCGCTCTCATCACGAGGCTCGAGCGGATGCTCTGCGAGGTCACCGGCTACGACGCCGTGAGCCTGCAGCCCAATGCGGGCAGCCAGGGCGAGTTCGCGGGCCTCCTCGCGATCCGCGCCTACCATCGCTCTCGCGGCGACGATCAGCGCGACGTCTGCCTGATCCCGAGTAGTGCGCACGGCACCAACGCCGCGAGTGCGGTCATGGTCGGTATGCGCGTCGTCGTGGTCGGATGCGACGAGCACGGCAACGTAGATGTGGACGATCTCAAGGCCAAGATCGCGGAGCACGGTGACCGGCTGGCGGCACTGATGATCACCTACCCATCCACGCACGGCGTCTTCGAGGAGGCGGTGGGCGACATCTGCGCGATGGTCCACGACGCCGGGGGACAGGTCTACGTGGACGGCGCCAACCTCAACGCCCTCGTCGGCTTGGCGAAGCCAGGCCGCTTCGGGTCCGACGTGTCGCACCTCAATCTGCACAAGACCTTCTGCATCCCGCATGGCGGCGGGGGACCGGGCGTAGGGCCGATTGGCGTACGTGCCCACCTCGCGCCCTTCCTGCCCTCTCACCCCCTGCGCCCCGAAGCAGGGCCGGCCGTGCCCGTCGTGGGTCCGGTGAGCGGTGCACCGTGGGGCTCAGCCGGCATCCTGCCTATCCCGTATGCCTACCTGCGCATGATGGGATCCGAGGGAATCACCGAGGCGACATCCGTGGCGATCCTGTCGGCCAACTACATCGCTGCACGCCTCGGTGACGCCTACCCGATTCTCTATACGGGCGCGCACGGCCGTGTCGCGCATGAGTGCATCCTCGACCTGCGGCCCATCACCAAGTCGAGCGGCGTCACCGTCGACGATGTGGCCAAGCGCCTGATCGACTACGGCTTCCACGCCCCGACGATGTCCTTCCCGGTGGCGGGCACGCTCATGGTCGAGCCGACGGAGAGCGAGAGCCTTGCCGAACTCGATCGCTTCTGCGATGCGATGCTCGCGATTCGCGACGAGATTGCTCGGGTGGAGTCGGGGGAGTGGCCCGCGGGCGACAATCCCTTGCATCACGCCCCGCACACCGCCGAGTGCCTAGTGGGTGACTGGGACCACGCCTATGACCGCCGCACGGCGGCCTATCCGCCCGGGGTGCAGGCGTCGAGCAAGTACTGGCCACCCGTGCGTCGCATCGACGGGGCCTTCGGTGACCGCAACCTCGTCTGCGCGTGCCCCGCACCCAGTGAGCTCGCTCAAGCGACGACCTAGGGGAAGACCGCTAGCCTGCGGGCGTGGTCGATCTGTCGGAAGGGCTGCTCGCGGGCTTGGTCATTGCCCTCGGCGTCGCGGCGTTCGCGCGCTCGCGCGGGTGGGGGATCGCAATCCCCGTGCTTGTCGCGGGCATGGCGTTCGGGCTCCTTCCCTTCGGGCCGTCGGCACCCCAGGAAGCGGGTCAGGTCTTCCTGCTCATCCTTGCTCCGCTCGTCTTCGGCGAGGCGCTCTCGACGTCCTACGTCGACTTCAGGAGGTTCCGCAGGCCGATCTTCGCGCTCGCCGTCGGACTGGTCCTCGTCACCTCGCTCGCGGTGGGCGCGGTCGCAGCCGCCCTCGTGCCCGGTATCCCGCTCGCGCTCGCGTTCGCCCTGGGGGCGATCCTCTCACCGACCGACGCGGTGGCCGTGGCGGCGATTGCACGCAGAGTGGCCCTCCCGCGTCGGGTGGTGACCATTCTCGAGGGGGAGAGTCTCGTCAATGACGGGACCGGGCTCACGCTCCTGCGCGTCGCCCTTGCTGCCGCAGCGACAGGCACCGTCTCCGGTGGCGAGTTCGCCCTGATCCTTCTTGAGTCCATCGTGGGTGGACTCGTTGTCGGCGTAGCCGCGGGACTTGCCGTGGCGTGGTTGATTCGACGTGACCCCGATCAGACGGTGGTCAATGCGTTCGTGCTCCTCACGCCGATCCCCGTGTATCTCGTGGCAGAGACGGTCGACGGCTCAGGCATCCTCGCGGTGGTCGCCGCGGCGCTCATCATCGCCAACACCATGCTGACGCACAGGCGATTCGAAGGCCGCCGGTCATCAGTCGCCATCTGGAAGCAGATCACGCTCATTCTCACGGCCGCAGCCTTCTTCCTCGTCGGCCTCGAACTACCCGAGACCGTCATGGCGCTGTCGCCCGAGGACCTCAGGATCCTTCCTGTTCTCGTGATCGCCGTCGTGGCCGTGCTCGTCCTCAGTCGCCTCATCTTCGTGATGGGCTACAGCGTCGTCTCGGGCAGGGGAGAGGCCCACATAGGACCGCGAGAGGCCATCGTGCTCGCGTGGGCCGGCGCTCGCGGGCCGGTATCCGGGCTCGCGGCCTTCTCGATCCCGCTGGGCGTGGGGGTCGAAGCCGCCGCGGATGACAGCCGGCTGCTCCAGGCGACCACCTTCGTGGTCATCGGCGTCACGCTCGCTCTGTCTCCGACGCTGGGATTCGTGGCCCGTGCCATGCGCATTGCGCCGCAGGATCTCGACGACGATCGGCGAGTCGTGCGCGTAGCTGTGGCCACGCGCGGCCTGGATGCGCTCGACGAGGCGCTTCGCGATGCCGCTGGATCGCGTGAATCCCTGCCACCGGGGCTGGAGGACGCCATCCGGCGAAGGCTCACCGCTGACCTCGAATCCGCCGGGGGAGGATCACCGGGTCCGGCGCCGCTCGGCGACGCCTATCGGCTCGAGATGGCCGTGCTGCGCGCACAGCAGGATGAGCTCCTCCGGCTGCGCGAAGGTGGCACCCCGGACGCGGTGATCCGCCCGGCCCTGCACGATCTCGATCTCCAGCTCACCGCCTTGCGAGCCCGCAAGCCCACGAATTAGCCGGCCGGCCTGGGGGAGACGGGGCATCGATCAGCTGCGGCCCAGCGTCTCCTGGGCCCGCGTGAGGGGTTCCTGCCGGGGCACCCAGTCCGACAGCCTCGCCGCGAACCCCGCGTCCACTGCGGCGGCCACCACATCGGCGTCGTCGTCCACGAGGTAGGCGACCTCGGCCTGAGCGGCGATCCGGCGGAGGGCGTCCACCTTGAGGATCCGAGCGGGGCGGCGATCGCTGTCGCGTCGCATGATCAGTTCGCCCTCTGGCAGTGAGTGCTCCCTGAGCCATTGGACGGTGTCCACGCGACAGCGCTCAGGGCGTCCGGTCAGGTAGATGACGGCAAGGCCGGACTCGACCGCCTGGCGCACCGCCTCGCAACCGTCCGCCAGGGCGGGATCCCCTGACACCGATGCGAAGAACCCATCCCAGTCTCGGCGCCCCGACTCGATGTGGTGGAGCCGGTGGCGCACGTCGGCGAGCACGCCATCGATGTCGAAGACCGCCAC
>JBEGMG010000437.1:0-5245 GCA_041183165.1 Actinomycetota bacterium
CATGGGCCATCGTTCCCGAGCGGGCGCCGCTTCGGGTCGCCCCTTGGTCCGTCGAACAGCTCCGCGAGGTGATGCCGTTCTACACACAATTGCTCGTGTATCTGGCAGGGGATCTCGACCAGTCGACCATCAGGTCGGAACTCAGTGCCGCACTTCGATCGCTGCACGAACAGTTCGGGTCTGCCCGGGACGGCAATTCAGACCTCACGTATGACGACCAAGTCCTCGGGCTGCTCGCCTTCCAGGCCATGCGAATGGCTGGCTGGCGGCACCGCAAGCAAGGCATCGACCGGGAGTGGCAGTGGATCCTTGCCTTGATGCCCGCGGCAGTCGAGCCGTTCGTCCGATTGCTCCAGCTCGAGGGGAACCAAACTCTGCTGGGCGCTGCCCTGCGGCATGGCATCAAGGCTCCGGACCAACCCGTGCAGGTCAGCATCCAGCAACCCGTCCCCGGCGCCGTCCATCGCGAGGGGTCGGCGATCTTCCTCCAGGCGACTGCGCGCGGGCTCGATGGATCCAATCTCTCGTCGTCCATTCGCTGGAGTTCAAGCCTGCAGGGCGAGCTCGGAACGGGTGCGTCACTCTCCGCGTCGGCTCTCCGCCAAGGCAATCACATGCTCTCGGCGACGGCCGTCGACGCGTCCGGCCGAAGCGGTTCGGCCCAGGTTTCGATCGGGGTGGGTGATGCGAGCACCGCGGCACCCACCACGGGGCCTGCGTGGGTTCCGCCGCCCAATCCGACGCCACTCCGCTCCGGCAATACCCTGTCCGAACGGGTGGCTGCCTACGCGGCGCTCGCCGGGAGCTACATACCGCCGCCGCCAATGTCTTCGCCGCCATCGCCGGCGCAGTTGCGGAACGTGGAGGCCCTTGTCCGGTCCGCCCAGGGGCAGCTTCAGGCGAATCCCGCCCACTTCGAACTTGGGCGGCAGTTGCTGGCAGACATCGCAGGCGCGGGGGCTTGATCGGTATCGCGGGCAGGCCACGCGCTCGCCCCCGGCCCGATCGGTGTCCGCTATGATTTGGGTTCCGGGATTGTTCCCACGGCAAACCAAGAAGGACCGCTTTCATCATGCCCACCATCGTCGACGAGATCCGTAGCAAAGTCGTTGTGGCCATCCGAGCCGAGGCGCGCGTCCATCAGCCTCAGGCCGGTGCCCTCGAGGAGTGCCTCCGCAGCCTTGAAACCCTGCGGACGCCGGAAGACCTCTGGCGTCACCTGCGGACAAGCCGAATCATCGATGGGAATGATGGTCTGATTCCCGCAAACCTCGGCGCACGTCTCTCGCATGCCATCTTCCTCGACGTGCTGTCGACCGAGGGTCTCCCGCTGAACGAGGCGGTTGCGGGCGAGTGCTTCCACAGGCTTGCGTTGGGATCGGTCGGCTGCCTTGGGGTCGACTGGCTGGATGACATCGACGTCGCGCTGGGCTCGCTCGATGCCATGACGCGCGCCAAGCATCCCTTGCTTTCCAATCACGGTGCCGCGTCGGCGCTTCGGGCCAAGCTCCTCGGGGGTCATCACGATGTCCTTGGGGATCCCCTGACGGCCCTCAAGCGCGTGGTGGCGCTCGGTGCCTCGTGGGACAACGGCCAAGGGCTTGTCGGCAAGCGGGTCAACGTCGCGGCGGAAGTCGGCCACGGCGCTGCGATCAATGTTGACAGCCTTTCTCGTGCCTTCGACTTCGTGGATCGTCTCCGTGTGCATTGGTCGTCCTCGCCCGCCGATGTGTCTCGGCTGCGGACCATCTCGAAGGAGATCCGCGAGCGACTTCTGCAGGTCGAGTCGCAGCCCTTTGCCCGCGCGGCCCTGCAGCGCATCAGCGTGCTCCAGGCGGTTGAGTTGATCGCCAAGCGCCTCTCGTCGGCGTCCGGCGTCGCCATTCCTGGCTGGGGCGTCGACGACGACACGATGGTCCTTGATCCGCTCGGCGGCCAACAGGAGCAGTACCGACTGCCCACCTTGTTCCGGCTGGTCACCGGCAGCGATGTTTCCCTGCTGACGCCGGAGTTCCGATTCCGCCTCCACTGGTCGCTGTGCCAGCCATCGTTCGGTCTGGAACAGGGTCATCCGACGGGGCACCGTCTCGTCAACTACCCCCGGGCCACCGTTCCGCACCACGATGAACGTGGCGTGGTCTCCCGTCTGCGGTTCATGATGAGGGTCGCGCTCAGCACCGCGAAGGATGTGGGTATCGCGGGATTGCCCGAACGCTTCGCAGAGCAGCGCGCACAGCAGGGCCCCGGTGATGATGCTGCACTGGCCGTGCTGTGCCGCGACCCCGGCCTGGACCCGAACGTGCGCCAACTCGTCATGCAGCTTCCTCCGGGCCAGCGCGCGACCCTGGCCCGGCGTCTGATCGGAATCGAGATCGACACCTTCAAGGCCAATCTGGCGGACAAGCCGGACGAGACGGCCTGGATCAAGGAGATCCTGGACACCCTGCCGCAAGCCGCCCGCACCGAGGCCCTGACCGCGGAGTTGGCTGCCGAGGGCCTGATCGGCGCTGCTCAGGACTCGTCGCGTGCCGCATTCTTCCGTCGGAAGCTCGACCGGCGGGAACCGCCACGATGGGAAGCCGTCGTGCTCGCGGGTCCAGAGGAGTTCCAGGCTTGGCTCGAGTCGAACTTCCACAGGGAGTTCGATCAGACCGACTTGGTCGACCTCTACCAGGGGGTCGAGAGGTTGCTCGAGGACCAAGAGCCTGCCGAGCGTCACAAGTTCGAACGGGCGCTTGAGGCCATCAGTCGTTTCGCTGCCCTGTCCGCGGGCGCACCGGCCCAGTGCGAGGGTTTCTTCGGGGGCTATGGAGACGCCGCGGCCCTCAAGGCCATCGTGCTGAACCAAGTGGCACCGTTGGGGGGGGCGCTCAATCTCAAGCCCCTGCACGCCTTGGTCCTTGAGGCCCAGGGCGTGGCGCTTGCCGCCGGAGTGCTCCGCGAGTTGACCGTCCAACAGCCTGCTGGACATGGTGACGGCGAACGGATCCACCGCGTCTTCCGGAACCCCATCAACGAGCACGACAATCTGGGCCGTTCGCGAGCAGTCATGATCGCCATGGCCGCGCAGGTCGACGTCACCATCGCAGCACTGCAACCGGGTGCCCCGCTGCTTGAGGATCCGCACAGGCCGAGCTACGGCGGCGTGACGCCGTTGATGATGGCGGCTCGCCGTGCGGTCAACGGCAAGCGCGAGGCTCTTGAGTCGCTCGGGCAGTACATCCGCTCGCTCGACGCGGCGGGCCTCGAGAAGCGAGATATGCGTGGCTGGCGCGCGGTCCATCATGCGCTGAAGGCAGGCAACACCCGAGCGGCCCAAATGTTGGTGGCGAAGGGCTGCAGCCTGGCGCTCCGTGAAGGTGACGGCGTGTCGTCCCTGACAGCAGCATTCGGTGCGCCCAGTGACAAGTTCGAGGAAACGGTGCGTTGGGTGGTCGAGCAGCTCCAGTGCGCAGGGCAGCCCGGCGCACTGACCGACGATCAAGTGCAGGACATCGTCGCCTTCAAGTATCCGGCGGGAGCACACCGTGATTCCCGTGGCGGACGCACGAATCTCCTCGCTGCGGCGCTGCGTCGTCCCAAGTTCCAGCAGTCGCTCCCGTGGCTCGAGAGCCTCGCCGTGCAGTACCCGGCAGCCTGGAACGCCCCGATGGTCCCGAACCCGACGAATCCTCCCGCCGACATGGTTGATCCCTCGTTGGAGGACGAGGTGTGCCGTGTGATGAAGGAGCCGGCGGAGTTCGTGGTCGGGCTGTACAACTCGACCGAACACTTCCGTGCCTTGGTCCACAACCCGTCATGTGCCCGGAGGGTTTGCCGAGGCTTGATCGAGACGCTTGATGCCCGCAACGTCGACTCGGTTGCGGCGAAGTTCGCGGTGCTGATCGCGGATGGAGGCGTCGTTGATGCCGATCATGTTGATCCGCTCGTCGGAAACGTGTTCCACCAGTTGGTGGCCCGGCTGCGCATGCTCCGTGCCCAAGGCGAGCAGCAGCCGGCGCCCCGTGCGGTGTACCGGCTGGTCGAGGTCATGCTCCGTGCCGCTGACGCGAACCGTGCTCTTCTGCAGCGGTTCCCAGCCTCCGATGGTGCCGACCCCGTCACCAAGGCCACGAGGGCGGGTCTTCACCTCGTCAAGTTCCTGTTTGCACAGAAGTTGGACGCGGCGCCTGATGATGTCAGCCTGGCATCGAGTTTCCTTGCCGACCCCGGTCGATTCCAAGCCGACATTGAAACGAACCATCAGCTCATGCGTGATGGCAATGGTGTCGTGGTGCTTCATCATGGTGTCGGCTTGCAGTGCGACCTCGGCATGCTCGAGGGCGCGCCGTCGATCCTCGTCGAGGCACCCTTCGAGCCGAAGCAGTGCGAAGCATTCCTCCGCAAGGCGAAGATCCGGATCCAGCGCAACCTGAACACGGAGTTGATCCCCGCCGGCGAGGATCAGGTCGACGGAAGTCGCATCCTTGCGATCGACTTGACCGCGTTCACGAAGTGGTCGGCGCATCAGGTCCGAGCCCTGAGCTGATCGGTGATCCGGCGACGATGACGAATGCAGCGCCTCCAACGCACTCCGTTGGAGGCGCTGTCGTGCGCCACTGGGTGGCGGATTGGGTACGGGGTATCTCGCGATCCTGAACGCCGTGCGGTGACGAACGTCTGATCGGATACCAGGTGGCAGACGACACCGCTCGCGTCGCGCCCACCCAGGGCCGACGCGAGCGGTGCTCGCGGGGCTCACGCGACCGGAGGGCGGGGATGCGTCAGCCCCGCCGACGCCGCGCGCCGATGCCGGCTGCGAGGCCGAACAGCGCCAAGGCGCCGGGTGCCGGCACGTAGCTGAAGGTCATGTCGATCTGCCCGCCGCCGCTGGCAAACGTGTTGCCGTTCATGCGCACCAGCAGCACGCGACCCTCGAAACTCAGGTCGGCTTGGTTGAAATCGCTGACCGAGGTCGCGCCGACCAGGGTGAAGGACTCGACGAGGACATCCTGAGGCAGCGTCACGCGGATGGTCTGCGTGCCGCCCAGCGTGATCTGCGGGATGCCCGAGACGTCGGATTGGATCGTGAGCGACGTTTCGGTCAGGTCGACGCTGAACGCCGCGTAGCCTCCGATTTCGGGCGTGAAGGCCCGGTAGTACTCGGGCAGCAGCGCGCTGCACAGGGCATTCCGGTCGTCGATCACGACGCCGTTGCGGATCCAGGCGAAATTGGAGACGGAGCCGACGATTGCGGCATGCGAGC
>JBEGMG010000438.1:0-2950 GCA_041183165.1 Actinomycetota bacterium
TCGCGCTGCACTCCCTGTCCAAGCGTTCCAATATGGCCGGCTACCGCTACGGCGCGCTGGCGGGTGATCCTGCGGTGGTCTCGCGCCTGCTCGAGATCCGCAAGCACCTCGGACTCATGACCCCGCTGCCCGTGCAGAGGGCGGCTGAGGCAGCCTGGGCTGACGACGCTCACGTCGAAGACCAGCGCGAGCGCTACCTGCGCCGCCGGGAGGTCCTGCGGCCGGCCCTGGAGGCCGCGGGCTTCCGCATCGACCACAGCGAGGCGGGGCTCTACCTCTGGGCGACCCGCGGCGAGGACTGCTGGGCGACCGCCGCAGCCCTCGCCGATCGGGGCATCCTCGTGGCTCCCGGCGACTTCTACGGCGAGCGCGGGGCCAGCCACGTGCGCCTCGCCCTGACGGCGCCCGACGACGTGATCGCGGGCGCTGCCGCCCGCCTGCGGGCCTGACCTACCCGCGGGTAGTCGCAAGGGTGCTGCGGGATACGGTGGGGCCGCTAACAGCGCGAAGAAGGGCCCCCACAAAGGGCCCACTGGCACGGGAGGTCCTGCGTGTCCGACGTGGTCCTGCACTATCCGGGCGGAGAGCTTCCGCTGGAGCGGGTGCCGTCGACTATCGGCGAATCCGGGCTCGATATCAGCCACCTTCTCGCGACCACGGGCGACGTCACGCTCGATCACGGCTTCGTCAACACAGCGGCGTGCTCGTCGGCCATCACCTACATCGACGGTGACAAGGGGATCCTGCGCTACCGCGGGTATCCGATCGAGCAGCTCGCTGAGCACTCGTCCTACCTCGAGGTCGCCTACCTCCTCATCTACGGCTACCTGCCCACCGTCGATGAGCTGAGCGACTTCAAGCTGCGGATCAAGCGCCACACGATGCTCCACGAAGAGCTCCGCGCCTTCTTCGACGGATTCCCGCGCGACGCGCACCCCATGCCGGTGCTCTCCTCGGCGGTGTCGGCCCTGTCGACCTTCTACCAGGACTCGCTGGACCCCTTCGACCCCGAGCAGGTCGAGATCAGCACCGTGCGCCTGCTGGCCAAACTGCCGACCCTGGCGGCGTACGCCTACAAGAAGTCTGTGGGTCAGCCTTTCATCTACCCGGACAACTCCCTCGGCTTCATCGACAACTTCCTGCGCATGACCTTCGCGGTGCCGGCGGAGGAGTACGTCGTCGATCCGGTCGTGTCCAAGACCCTCAACATGCTGCTCCTCCTGCACGCCGACCACGAGCAGAACTGCTCGACCTCCACCGTGCGGCTTGTCGGCTCCTCGCATGCCAATCTCTTCGCGTCGGTCTCCGCGGGCATCAACGCGCTCTTCGGACCGCTTCACGGCGGTGCCAACCAGGCGGTCCTCGAGATGCTGGAGTCGATCCATGCATCCGGCGGTGGCGTCAACACCTTCATTCGCCAGGTGAAGGATCGCCAGGATGGCGTCAAGCTCATGGGCTTCGGTCATCGTGTCTACAAGAACTACGATCCGCGCGCGGCCATCGTCAAGAAGGCGGCGTACGACGTCTTCGCGGCCATGGACGTCAAGGACCCGCTCCTCGATATCGCGCTGCGCCTGGAGGAGGTCGCGCTCGCCGACGACTTCTTCGTGTCGCGCAAGCTCTATCCGAACGTCGACTTCTACACGGGCCTGATCTACAAGGCCATGGGCTTCCCCACCCGCATGTTCACGGTGCTCTTCGCGCTCGGTCGCCTGCCCGGGTGGATCGCGCAGTGGCGCGAGATGATCAACGATCCGCAGACCAAGATCGGTCGCCCGCGCCAGGTCTACATCGGTGAGCCGCTGCGCGACTACGTCCCGATCAACGACCGCATCCTCTAGCGAGCCTCCGCCCGCCCTGCGCCCGTAAACCACGCTAAGCGCGCTCTTAGCGTTGTTTTCGGGCGCTGATCAGGCGGCGAGCCGGCCCAGGGCATTGCGCCAGCGAGCGAGCAGGACGTGGGGGCGGTGCTCAGCCTCGGCGAATGTCCAACGGACGACAGGGGTTCCGCCATTCTCAATGTCTTCCTGGCGCAGCTTCTCCTTCCAGAGCGCGTCCCTGGTTGCGTATTTCACGGCGCCATCGGCTTCGCCGGCGACACCGTCAATGAGCACGTCCACCCGGTAGGAGCGTCCGCTGGCGCCTCGTACCCAGGCCTGCGGTGCCATGTCGCCCAGGCGCCAGCTGGTCAGGCGACCCCACGAGATTCCCTCCAGGTACGTCTCCGGTCGGGGATCAGCGCTGTCGCACCAGTGCTGCCGGCGTGTCGAGTCGGCCAGCATCCGACGCATCTCTGCGCCGAGTTGCGCTCGTAGGTCGGCGTCGGTGAGGGCGCTTGTGAGATCCCCGGGGTCCATGCGCTCGTCCCCCGCGATAAGCCACTCGGCGAGCCTGCGTTGAGCGAGGCCGAAGAGTCCGACGGCCTGATGCCGAGGCAGTTCCCGGCAGATATCGCGCGCGGTGGCCAGGGGCGAGGTGATGAACTGGCCCCGGAAGGTGACGACATCGTCGGTGTCTCCTTCGCGTACCCGGACTCCGTGGCGAGTGCCCCGACGCGTGGTCGATCCGCGCGGGACACGGATGGTGGGCACGGTGAGGCCGGTGTGTGGCAGTCCCCAGGCATAGGCCGCGGTCTCGTCTCCCATCGCGGCGTCGACGCCGCGCTCGCGGAACTCCCCGACCAGGTGACCCGCTATCTCCATCTGTGCCACGCCGGGATCGACCGTTCGCGCATCACCGATCATGTGCGCGTCAGCGACGCGGTAGAGGCCGCGCCGCAAGCGCAGCACGAACCCTGCTTCAGTGGCGAGACCGAGCCGGCGGGCTGAGACGCCTGCCTTCTCTGCCTCAGCCAACGTGAAGACCGATCCGCCGAAGTGGGCGAACAGCGTGGCTGCTGTCTCGGTTGTCCCTCGTCGCCGGTGCATCTCGGCACGATGTCGCTTACGCC
>JBEGMG010000439.1:0-9924 GCA_041183165.1 Actinomycetota bacterium
TAGGCGCGTGAGGGCATCTCGACCTGGCCGACCTTGATCCAGTCGAGCCCGTCGGAGACGACCTCCCAGACGTTCTTCTTGGGATCGAGTCCGGAGCGGCTCTGATCGACGTAGGAGAGGGTGACGGTCTCGCCCACCTTGATGTCGCCGGAGGTCGGCAGCTCGTCCTTGTCGTCGGAGCCACCCTGGGCGGCCGCCACGATCATGCGGAAGAGCGTGGTCTTGCCTACGCCGTTCGGCCCGATCACGCCGACGATGCCGTTGCGCGGCAGCGTGAAGGAAAGGTCATCGAGGAGTACGCGATCACCGAATGCCTTGGTGAGGTGATCCGACTCGACGACGACGTTGCCCAGGCGCGGACCCGGCGGGATCTGGATCTCGTCGAAGTCGAGCTTGCGCGTCTTCTCCGCCTCGGCTGCCATCTCCTCGTAGCGCTCGAGTCGCGAGCGGCTCTTGGTCTGGCGGGCCCGAGCGCTGGAGCGCACCCACTCGAGCTCGTCGGTGAGACGCTTCTTGAGCTTGGCGTCGCGCTGGCCCTCGACCTTGAGGCGGGCGGCCTTCTTCTCGAGGTAGACCGAGTAGTTGCCCTCGTAGGGATAGGCGTGGCCGCGGTCGAGCTCGAGGATCCACTGGGCGACGTTGTCGAGGAAGTAGCGATCGTGGGTGATGGCGACCACCGTGCCGGGGTACTTCTCGAGGTGCTGCTCGAGCCACTGGACGCTCTCGGCATCGAGGTGGTTGGTGGGCTCGTCCAGCAGCAGCAGGTCGGGCTGCTGCAGCAGGAGTTTGCACAGCGCCACGCGTCGCTTCTCGCCACCGGAGAGCACGCTGACGTCGGCATCGGGGGCGGGGCAGCGCAGGGCATCCATGGCCTGCTCGAGCTGGGAATCGAGGTCCCAGGCGCCCCGATGGTCGATCTCTTCCTGCAGCTTGCCCATCTCCGACATCAGGGCATCGAAGTCCGCATCGGGGTCTGCCATCTGCGCGGAGATCTCGTTGAAGCGGTCGACCATGGCCTTGGTCTCCGCTACGCCCTCCTCGACGTTCTCCAGGACCGTCTTGGACTCGTCGAGCATCGGCTCCTGCATGAGGATGCCGACCGTGAAGCCCGGCGAGAGGAGCGCATCGCCGTTGGAGACCTGGTCGACGCCGGCCATGATCTTGAGCAGCGAGGACTTGCCCGCGCCGTTAGGGCCGACAACGCCGATCTTTGCTCCGGGCAGGAAGGACAGCGTCACGTCGTCGAGGACGACCTTGTCGCCGTGCGCCTTGCGTGCCTTGCGGAGGGTGTAGATGAACTCGGCCATAGGGACAGAGCCTAGTCAGCGCGCCTCCCGGCAGGACTGACCGGAGGGTCGGTCCTACCGGGAGGGGCTCCCCTAGGCGGCGGGGTACTCCTCGCCGGGGACGGGCTCAAAAGGACTTCCACTCGGGAAGTGACTGCCGGTCGCCATGACGCTGACCGCCTCAGCCACCGCGCTCTCCTCCTGTCGCTCGACCGCCGGGCGCTTGCGGTCGACAGCCTGAGTCACTCCGCGCGAGAGATCGGGACCGATGGCCGTCGCCTCGATCTCGAAGGACGTGCGCTTCTCCACCCTCCCGTCGACCACCTTCTCCCACTCATTGCTCGTGAGGCGGCCGGTGACGATGACGGCGGAACCCTTGCCGATGGAATCGCACACGTTGACGGCGAGCTTGCGCCAACACGAGACCTCGATGAACGTCGTGCCCTTGTCGATCCAGTCCCCCGTCCCCGCGTCGCGGTACGAGTGATTGTGCGCGAGACGGAACTTCGTCATCTGCTGCGTGCCGTAGGTGCGCAGCACAGGTGCGTTGACGAGGTTGCCAGTGATCGTGATCTCATTCATGTCATTCCCCTTCATGGGGCCCCTCGGCCCCGCCGGAGTGACGCTGCACCGAGCGGAGGGGCGACTGCGAGCACGTCGGATGAGGTGGGGATGACTGCACCGGATCGCCTCTGTGGATCGGGCTAGAAGGGCAGTGCCTCCACGCGTGCTCCCTCGGCCATGACGTATTCGCCCATCTGGCGGCCAAAGTCACTGGCGTACTGCATGTGCTCCGTATCGACATCCACCCAGCCAATGCGCTGGAGCCGCAGCACGTCGCCGGTGGGACGTGCGTCCGGGAGGTACGCCGCCCAGAAGAAGTAGTTGTCCTCCGCGAGCCGGATTGCTGCGGCCGCGGCCGGGTCATCGAGGCCGATGTCCAGATAGGTGACGGGGATGTCCGCCTTCCGCATGGTGGCGAACTCGTCCGCGACACGGATCGCCCAGTCTTCGCCTATGCGCAGCACGGAGATGCGTCCTGTCTCGAAGCCCCTATCGGCTCTGACGTGGAGTGCGGTGGCCCCGGTCGGGGGCGCATCCGAGTCAACGAGATCTCGCTCGATTCCTAGCAAGTCCACGATTGCTCGGCAGGCATCCCAGTGGTGTCGCGGGAGATAGATCCGTTGCGCGTCTCCTCTGACCACGGGGATGGCGTAGGCAACCAGCGAGATGCGTCCCGTCTCCGGGGCATCGAAGCCGGCGAACACGACGCGATTAGACGCCGCTCCCTTGAGCAGTCCTACCTCGACCCCTCCCAAGGCCAGGGCTAGGCGCTGTGAGATCAGGTGGCGACCGAAGCACTCGGCCCAGAGGAAGTGCAGTCCCAGCCCGCGTGCGCCCTCGACGGCCGCCTGAACCAGTGGCGCAGACAGGTTGTGTCCGCGCCAGCGGGGATCGACGACGAGGCGACCAAGCTCGGGGATGACATCGTCTTCGAGACGCACGAGGGCCTCGTGGCCGACAACGGCACCATCCGGCGCCACAGCTAGGAAGGACACGAGCCGCCTGGACTCCAGGCGCTCTCGGACCTCGTTGGCCGAGAGCATCCCCTTGTCGAGAAAGCTGTAGCCCGCCACGCGGAACACCAGCTGCACGATCCCCTCGGCATCCGCAGGGGTCGCCTGCCGGATCACGACCTGTGCTGCAGTTTCATCATCGACCCGGTCATCCCGCGCAGGGGCTGCCATGGCTCTCTCGGAGACGTCCATCTCCCGACCCACGACGTCGAACTGCGACAGGTTGCCCTGGGCATCCGCGTGGCTGTGTATGTGCTCCAGCCCGGGCAGGGTGCCGAGATCGCCCATGCGAGTGGATCCCTCATCCGGGAAACGCTGATCGAACACTTCCACCCGTGCACGATCCGCGCTGAGCACGACGGAGAGACGGATGGACGCTGTGGTCGCGTCAAATGCCTCACGCTGCCTTGCCTGCAGGACAAGGCGCTCGGCAAGCGTGGCGGCACTGTGGACCGCATCGTCGTCAAAGCCCAATCCAGCGAGGACAGCTGCGAGTGCCCGCACGGCCGAGCCGACAGGGAGTGCGTCGGAGAGCCGCACCTCGAACAGCGGTTCGTCCACGTGCCCACGGTACCGGCGGGCACCCTCTGCCACGGAGATGCCCGCGAGTTCCCGTGCAGTGGGACAATGGCGGCCTGGCGCCCGTAGCTCAATGGATAGAGCAACCGGTTTCTACCCGGTCGGTTGGGGGTTCGAGTCCCTCCGGGCGCGCGCATCCGCGATCACGAGGACGATCGCCACGGTGATGAACGGCGGCATGAGAACGCCGAAGACGAGGATCACCGTCCACTGATCCGCCAGGCCGAGGCTGATCGCCTGAACGGTCACCGACCCCGCGATCACCGCGATCATGAGCCAGCCGGCCTGTCCGGGCATCGCGCGCCCAAGGACAACGAGTGGGATCAGCACGCCGATGAGGACGACGAGGTTAATCGGACCGTGGGAGTCCTCGAATTCCCAGACGGCCTGCGCGAAGGGAATCGTGAGAAGCGATGCAAGGAGCACGACGGCTACCACGATCGCGAGGACGGGGCACGCCACCCGCGGACGCATCAGCGCCAGGATGGACAGGGCCGCGGGAAGAGCCAACCAAGCAACCACCATGAGCAAGCCCTGCACGCCGCCGGGATCACTGAGAATCTCAGCAGCGATGAAGAGTACGAGCATGCCGCTGAACATCGCCCCGAGGAGCGTGCCGAGCAGGACGAGGGACTGCGCATCCTGCGGGATATCGTCGTCAACGAAGGGATTCAGCACCCTTCGATTGTCAGGCGCGGAGCTCGTGTGACTCGAACGCCCAGAGGTCATAGTCGTCGAGGGTGACTCCACCCTGACCGGTCACCTCGAGGGCGCAGGCGATCTGGGCGCGATGCTCGGTGGAGTGCAGACAGGCCTGCGACAGGATCGTCGACCGCAGAGCGCTACGCGGCCCCTCTTCGTCGACGAAGTCCACCGTCTCGTCGGCAAGTGCCGCTTGAGCGAGCAGGATCGCGTCGAGATCGGCCAGGCGGGCCGCAAGCGCATGCAGATCCGCGGCGGACTCGGGGATGGCGAGATCAGTCCACTGCTCGCCATCCAGGCAGTAGGCGTACCACTCCGCTCCCCCGACGATGTGCATCGCGAGATGGCCAACGGTCCAGGCTTCGGGGGCATAGCGCGACTGCAGCGCCTCGGGAGGAAGCGCCGCGAGGTCCTCGAACAGGCGCGCATCAGCCCAGGCGAGGTGGCGCAGGGAGCGAGTGAGGTCGATCACGCGCGCAGCATGGCACACGACATGCTCGTGGGTGCGACTCTGCACCGATCGGCATCTAGAGTGTTGAGGTGATCCTGCGACCGATGCTGATGGTCAGCACATTCGCCGTGGCACTCGCCGGAGCACTGGCCGCGACACCCGTGGTCATTGCTGACGAGCGACCGGCGCCCATCAAGCGAAGCATCACCGTGAGCGTGCCCACCGAGGGCATGGCAGCTGTGCCGATGTCGTTCACCGTGTCAGCCACCCCCGCGAAGAGACTCGCAGAGGTCACCGCCGTGCTGCAGGTGCGCTCACGTGAGGGCTTCACGACCGTGCGCCCTGCGAAATTGGATAACCGCGGCAAGGCAACGGGCACGATCGTGAGCAATCGTGCGGGCACCAAGGAGTACCGCGCCGCGCTCCTGTCGGCCAAGGGGCGCGTCGTCGCCGCATCCACGCCGGTGACGGTCACATGGGCTCCCCTCAAGCACTCCGTCGCGCTCGACTGCGCGGCGAGCAGCGCACCTGTCGGTGTGGACGTCCCCTGCACCATCACCGTCACCCCGGCTGTCCGCCTGGATCGCATGATCGCCTCGCTCGAGGTCATGGGCCGCAGCGCCTGGGTGCCGCTCGAGGCGGCGCGTGTGCCGGCGGACGGGACTCTCTCGACGCACGTTGCGGGAATCGAGGCCGGGGAGGGGACCTACCGCGTGCGCATCCTGCGCAATGCACGCACTGTCACCATGTCCCCCACGGTCTCGATCGCCTACTCTGCACCATGACCTTCTCCATCGTCGCTCGTAGCGACGACGGGCAGCGCTGGGGCGTGGCCGTCGCGAGCAAGTTCCTCGCCGCCGGTGCGGTCGTCCCCGGAGTGCGCGCCCCACTCGGTGCCATCGCCACGCAGTCCTTCGCCAATCTGCGCTACCTCCCGGACGGCTTCGCGCTTCTCGATGAGGGTCGCACCGCACATGAGGCGCTTGAGGCACTCGTCTTGGCCGACGACGGCCGCGCGCAGCGCCAGGCTGGGATCGTCGACGGCCGCGGTGGCGCTGCGAGTTTCACGGGCGAGGACTGCCTGCCGTGGGCGGGCGGCATCATCGGACCGGGCTACGCCATCCAGGGCAACATCCTCACCGGAGCGGACGTGGTGAGTGAGATGGAGCGCGCCTTCATTGCGAGCGATCCCGCGGATCCCCTGGCCCTGCGGCTGCACGCGGCACTCCTCGCCGGTGACCGTGCGGGCGGCGACTCGCGCGGACGTCAGAGCGCTGCGATCCTCGTCGGTGGCGTCGGTGCCGGCTACGGCGGCGGCAGTGACATCGCCGTCGACCTGCGCGTCGACGACCATCCGGATCCGGTCGTCGAGCTCGGTCGTCTGCTGCGCATCCACGACCTGCTCTTCGGCAAGCCCACCGAGACCTGGCCCCTCGAGGGCGAGGTAGCCGACCGGCTCCGCCGATCACTCGACACCCTGGGCTACGCCGACCCGGATCTCACGCGGGCGCTCGAGCACGCCGCGGGGGTGGAGAACCTCGAGGAGCGGCTCGTGCCGGGCGCTATCGACCCGGTCGTCCTCGCCTATCTCGAGGAGCGGGCCGCCGAGCGCTGACTAGGGCGCGGATAGGAAGTCGACGATGAGCCGGCTCGTGCGCTCCGGCTCGTCGTGCAGCACCCAGTGGGTCGCGTCGTCGAAGAACTCCACGCGGACGTCATCGCACAGGGCCGCACTCGGCTCCACCATCGTGTCGCTCAGCGCCACATCGCGCCGCCCCCAGATGATGAGCGTGGGCACGTGCACACGCTTGTCCGCCAGGCGCTCGGGGCGCCGCCGCACGGACGCGCGATACCAATTCATCATTCCCGTGCCCGCCCCCGGCTGGCTCCATGCGTCCTCAAGCTGCTCGAGATAGCGCGCGTCGAACGAGCCGGGATTGCCGGTCCTGGCGATCGTGCGCGCGAAGCGACCCCGCATCCGCTTGCCGAAGGCCAAGCGCTCGGGGAGCCACGGAGCCTGGATCGCGAAGATGTACCAACTCTTGCGCAATTGCTTCTTGTTGCCCTTGACCTCGCGAGCGAAGACGCTCGGATGCGGGACATTGGCGACGACGAGTTTCTCCACCAGGTCGGGACGAGTGAGACCGAGCCACCATGCGACGGCCGCGCCCCAGTCGTGGCCGACGACGAAGGCCCTATCCCGGCCGAGTGCCGCGACAAGTCCCGCGGCGTCGGCGCTGATCTCCTCGATGCGATAGGCGTCGATGCCCTCGGGCTTCTCGCTCGTGCCATAGCCCCGCTGATCAGGTGCGACGACACGGAAGCCTGCGCGCGCCAGCGCCACTACCTGGCCCGCCATGCCACGCCAGAACTCCGGGAAGCCGTGCAGGGCGATGACGAGGGGGCCCTCCTCCGGACCGGCCAGTGCGCAGTGCAGGCGGATGCCATTGGTGAGGATGTCGCGGTGCTCGACGTCGACACCGTCGATCGTCTCGATGAGGCTCACGCAGCGAGACTAGACCCCGTCCGGCCACGCACCCGGCCCTGGCATCCTGTCCCCCATGACGGGTTTCGGCTTCACGATCGGAGCACGTAGCGGATCGGCGCGCAGCGGTGTGATCAGTACGCCGCACGGCGAGATCCGCACGCCGGCATTCATCCCCGTCGGCACGAAGGCGACGGTCAAGGCTCTGCTCCCTGAGACGGTGCGGGACCTGGGCGCGCAAGCCGTCCTGGCCAACGCGTATCACCTCTACCTGCAGCCCGGCCCTGACATCGTCGAGGAGGCGGGGGGCCTTGCCGCCTTCATGCACTGGGACGGCCCGACCTTCACCGACAGCGGCGGCTTCCAGGTGCTGTCCCTCGGAGCCGGCTTCAAGAAGGTCCTCGCGATGGACTCCGGTCAGCGCGATGACGATGTCATCGCCGAGGGCAAGGAGCGACTGGCCCGGGTCGACGATGACGGGGTGACCTTCCGATCCCATCTCGACGGCTCCGAGCACCGCTTCACGCCCGAGGTGTCGATGCAGGTCCAGGCGGCGATCGGCTCAGATATCGCTTTCGCCTTCGACGAGCTGACCACCCTCAACAACACCCGCGACTACCAGGTGATGTCACTGGAGCGCACGCGCCTGTGGGCCGAACGTTGCATCGTGGAGCACGATCGCCTGCGCTCCCCCAAACGGCCCTATCAGGCGCTCTACGGCGTCATCCAAGGCGCGCAGTACGAAGACCTGCGACGTACGGCGGCGCGCGACCTGGGAGCCATGCCCTTCGACGGCTACGGCATCGGCGGTGCCATCGAGAAACGCAACCTCTCCGAGATCGTCGGATGGGTGACGCAGGATCTGCCGGAAGCCAAGCCTCGGCACCTGCTGGGCATCGGGGAGCCGGGCGACCTCTTCGCGGGCGTCGCCGCGGGGGCAGACACCTTCGACTGCGTCTCCCCCTCGCGAGAGGCGCGCAACTCAGCCGTCTACACCCCCGCGGGGCGCTTCAACCTCCTCACCAGCGCCCATAAGCGTGCGTTCGAGCCGATCGACGCCGAGTGCGACTGCTACACCTGCACGCATTACACCCGCGCCTACCTCCATCACGCCTTCAAAGCGAAGGAGATGATCGCCTCCACCCTCGCGACGATTCACAACGTGCGGTTCACGGTGAGACTCGTCGATGGCATGCGCGCCGCGATCGAGCGCGGTGACTTCGAGGCGATGCGCGAGGACTTCCTCGGGCGCTACTACGCCGGTACGGCGTCGGCGTAGGTCGGCTCCCGCCGCTTGACCCAGCCGATGACGGCGTAGGACACCGGCAGGAGCACGATCTCGACGACGGTCTTGTAGGCGAAGCCGAATGCGACGTAGATGAGGAACTCCTCACCGGTGATGACGCCGTAGAACGCGATGGTGCAGAAGACGATCGTGTCGGCGAATTCGCCCACGGCCGTGGATCCGAGGAGGCGCAGCCACAGGGCCTTCTCCTGGGTGCGCTCCTTGATCTTGACCAGCACCCAGGCGTTGAGGAGCTGTCCGACGAGGTAGCCGGCCACGCTGGCGAGCACGATCCGAGGCACGAAGCCCAGCACCGACTCGAACGCCTCCTGATTGCCCCATGCCTCGGCCGGCGGCGAGATCTGCACGAGCCAGAAGGTGAGCGCCGCAAGGATCGACATCGCGAAGCCGATGAAGATCGCCTTGCGCGCGGCCTTGAAGCCGTAGACCTCGCTCAGGATGTCGCCGGCGATGTAGACGAGGGGGAAGAGGAAGGCCCCACCATCGGTGATGATCGGCCCGAACTCGATGAGCTTCACGGCACCGATGTTGGAGATGAGCAGCAGGCCGACGAAGACGCCGACGATGACCGGGTAAAGGCTCCGGCTGGTCGCCGCGAAATGCGCCGTCTGTGGGGTGCTCATCGGGCTGACATTCAATCAGCAGGGTCACTCGCCAGCGAAGCGAGGATCACGCCGCTCACGGAAGGCCGCAAGCCCCTCGGCGTAGTCCGCGCTCGTCCAGGCCGCACGCCGCAGAGCGGTGAGTCGCTCGAACGTCCCGCTCTCCAGAGGTCGCGCATCGGTGAGCGCATTCATCTCCGCCTTGATGGCTCGGATCGACAGGGGTGCCAGGGAGGCAATGCGCTCGGCCAAGGAGCGCCATGCGGCCTCGAAGGTGTCGCTGTCATCAGCGAGACGCGTGACGGTCCCTGCGAGCTGCGGGGAGTCCGCGGCCAGGGGCTGCGCGGTGAGGAACATCTCCTTGGCGACGTTGAGAGGCACCGCTCCGAGGAACTGCGCGACACCGTCGGTGTGATACGGCACGCCGAGGCGGGCGGGCGTGATGGCGAAGGTGGCCGCGCGCGTGGCCACGATGAGGTCGCAGGCGAAGACCAGGTTGCACGCCGCTCCCCAGGCACCGCCCTCGACGGCCGCGATGACGGGGAAGGGCGCGGCACGCACAGCGCGCACGAGGTGCTCGACAGGTGATGTCCAGGCGAGTGGATCGCGACCATCGGTCGGCAGGTCGTCGATGTCATGCCCCGCCGACCACGTGCTGACCCCCGGCTCCGCCCGGAGGATCAGGACTCGACACTCCGCTCCCTCGATCGCTGCGGTGAGTTCGTCGGCCATGGTGTGGCTCAGGGCATTGCGACGCTCGGCGTGCGCCATAGTGACGACGCGGAGCGAACCCTCATCCAGGACGTTCGTCAATGACATGGGGGCAGCCTAGGTGGGTCAGCCCAGGTCGACACTCGAGCACCTCGGCGCAGTGGCGAAGGCATCTCGGATATCACCGTCGGCCGAGTCGAAGAGTTGTCCGAGGGAGTCCTTGAC
>JBEGMG010000440.1:0-11232 GCA_041183165.1 Actinomycetota bacterium
GGCGTGGCCGCGACCGGGGCGGAAGGCAGGGGCGCGGGGGCGGCCAGTGGAGCGACGGGCGCTACGCCGGCGGTGGGGGCAGGTGACTCGGGCTGGTGCCCGTTGGCCGCTGCGTGGTCGAGCTGTGCCTTGAGCGCGGAGCCGTCTGCCGGGGTGTAGTCGGCGAAGAAGTCCCACCAGGCGGGATCGACGCTCTCGCGGTCGGCGAGGTACTGCTGGTAGATCTCGTCGACGAGCCACTCATTGGGTCCGAACCTGCCCTGCGCCACTCCTCCAGGGTAGTGGCGGCGACTCGGCCTAGCCTCCGGCGGGCATGCCCGACAGGGGCGGCTTTGCCGGGCCGCCGGGCCGCGGGTGATCTCCGCCGGCGATCTGGTCCAGTGCGTGCTCGATCAGGGGCTCGAGGACCGCGAGTCCATCCTTGGCGCCGCCGGGCGACCCCGGGAGATTGACGATGAGCGTGCGGTGCGCAAGACCAGCGATGCCGCGGCTGAGGATGGCTGTCGGGATTCCCTGGGCGACGCCGTAGGCGCGGATCGCCTCGGCGAGTCCGGGGACAGGACGATCGATGACGCGCGCCGTCATCTCCGGCGTGAGGTCCGCGGGTGTGAGGCCGGTGCCGCCCGTCGTCACGACGAGGTCGATGCCCTCGGCTACGGCGTCGCGCAGTGCCGCCTCGACCGGGTCGCCGTCGCTCACGACGACCGGGCCGGAGACATCGAGACCTAGTCGCTGCAGGCCAACGGCGAGCACCGGGCCGGAGCGGTCCTCCCAGATGCCCGCGGAGGCGCGCGTCGACACTGTGATCACGCGTGCGGTGCGGTGCTCAGCCACGACGCCGTTCACCTGCCTCTCGAATCGCCGTGAGCAACTCCTCGAGTGCCTGCACGGAATGACCACTGAGGAAGGTATCGACATGGGGGAGGGCGGCCGCCATCCCACCGGCCAGAGGCTGGAACTCCGCGGCGGCGCTGCGGGGATTGACCCAGATGATGTGGTGGGCGAGGCGTCCGAGTCGGCGCATCGCCTCCCCGACCTCGTGGGGATCACCGATTTCCCATCCGTCGGACACGATGACGACGATGGCCCCCCTCGCGATGCCGCGCCGCCCGTGCTCGTCGAGGAATCGCGTGAGAGCCGTCCCGATGCGCGTGCCGCCCGCCCAGTCCGGTGTGGTCTCCGCCACCTTGGCATAGGCGTAGTCCGGGCCGCCCACCGCAAGCTGGCGAGTCAGCCGCGTAAGCCGGGTGGCGAAGACGAAGGCCTCGGATCCCAGGGCTCGGACCGCCCCGCGCATGAGGTGGAGGTAGACACGGGCGTAGGGCTCCATCGAGCCCGACACATCGGCGATGAGCACGACCCGGCGTGGGCGTTGGGTCTGTCGGCGATGAGTCCGGTGCACGGGGTCGCCACCCGTGCGATACGCCCGCCGCAGAGTCGCGCGCACATCCAGTCGATCACCGCGCGCATGGCGGCGCAGGCGATGACCGCGGCGCGAGGGCGGGATGAGCGGGAGCTGCTCGACGAGTCTCCGCAGGAGCGCGAGTTCCTCCGCAGAGCACTCGGAGAAGTCCCGTGCGGCCAGGCGCTCGCTGCTGCTGGCCGCGGCGAGCAGAGACATCTCCTCGGACTCGACTTCCCCGCGTGCGTCGAGGCCCGGGGTGGCGCTCGTGATCGGCGATGGCGATGCCCCCGACTGCTGCGTACCCGTGTCACGCGGTGCGCGCTCGCCGGCGTCGAGTGGACTCGGTGGAGTAGAGGGAGGTGTGCCCGTTGCCTCGACGAGATCGACGTAGCCGCGGAAGCACTCGTCGAAGATGTGGTCGTAGAGGGGGACCTGGGCATGACCCGAGAGCAGGGTCACTCGGCCCAGCCAGTAGACCTCGGCCACCGTCTGCGGATGTGCGATGAGAACGCCTTCGGCGAATCGAGACATGCGCTCCGGGGTGACGGGCACGCCGACCGAGTGAAGGCGATGGCCGAACGCCGCGGCGACGTCGGCGAGGTCCGCCGGGATCGCCGGACTAGGCACCGCTCACCCAGGCGAGACCCGCCTCGACGGCGACGTCGTGATCCTCGCGGTACTTCAGCACGGAGCCGAGCGTGCGCTGGACAGCCTCGGCATCGAGCTCCTGCACGCCGAGGAGCACGGCCGCGTGAACCCAGTCGATGGCCTCGGCGATGCCCGGGGGCTTCTGGACGTCGAGCGTGCGCAGTCGGGAGACCGCTGCCGCGATGTCGGAGATGAGGCGGTCACCGGCCTCGGGAACGCGCATCCTCACGATCGCCGTGGCCTGGTCCACCGAGGGGTAGTCGATCCAGTGGTAGAGGCAGCGACGCTTGAGTGCGTCATGGAGGTCGCGCGTGCGATTGGACGTGAGGATCACGATGGGCTTGTGACGGGCGCGCAGTGTGCCGATCTCGGGGATGGTCACTGCTGACTCCGCGAGGAGCTCGAAGAGGAAGGCCTCGAACTCCTCGTCGGCGCGGTCGACCTCATCGATGAGCAGCACGGCCGGCCGCGGGCCGGGGTGCTCCACCGCCTGGAGCAGTGGCCGCTCGACGAGGTAGTCGCGCGCGAAGAGGCTCGACTCCTCCAGTCCTTCCCCACGTGCCTCGGCGAGCCGAATGCCGAGCAGTTGGCGGGCGTAGTTCCACTCGTAGAGCGCCTCTGCGGCGTCGATCCCTTCGAAGCACTGGAGGCGGATGAGCGGGGTGTCGAGGATCTCGGCCAGCGCCTTGGCGGCCTGGGTCTTGCCCACTCCCGCCTCGCCCTCCAAGAGGAGCGGCTGGGGCAGGCGCACGGCGCAGAAGAGAGCTGTCGCCAGCCCCGTGTCGGCGACGTATCCCGTGTCGGCTAGGCGCTCGGCGAGCGACGCGACGTCAGGGATCGCGGCTGCGAGGGCCGCAGTGCTCTCCATGGATGCCGTCACGTCGCGGGTGCGAAGGCTTCTGGATTGGCGACGAACCGATCGAGGCAGCCCTGGCAGCAGAACCACCAGGTCGCCCCTTCGACCTCGGCATGCAGGGAGGTCGGCACCATGACGACGTCCATGTGGCACACGGGATCGACGGCGGTGCCCACCGAAGTCGGTGCGCTCAAGGCGCGTGGCTCGCCGTGGCGCTGGGCGATGACCTCCGCGAGGATCGAGAGGGCGACTTCCTCCGCGGTGCGTGCCCCGATGTCCATGCCGGCGGGTGTGCGAATGAGTGACTTCTGCTCGTCGGTGAGATCGAGGGAAGCGAGCACGGCTGCACCGCGCTTGCGGCTTGCCACGAGTCCGATGTAGGGCACGCCGGACTTCACGGCTGCCTCGATGGCAGTCTCCTCGCCGTTGCCGTGGGACGCAATGACGACAGCGTCGGTGGTGGCGAGGTCAGGTGCGCCACCGGCGTCCCAGGACTCCATGTCGTAGCCGAGTGCGGCGCCGACTCGGGCGAGGGCGATGCCGATGGGGGTGGTGCCGAGCACGCGGATGAGCGGGGCGGGCAGGACAGGCTCCATGAAGATCTCCAAGGTGCCGCCGGACTGGCACGGGTTGTGGACGACGGTGCGCCCGGGCTGATCGGGTTCGGGAGTGGGGGCGATGCGCAGCAGCGTGCTCTCACGACTCTCGAGGACGGCAAGGCCCTGGGCCCGGAGGGTGGCGAGAGCGCACTGGCCCCCGACGAAGCCTTCGATGGTGCCGTCGGCAAGCACGATCGCCTCGTCGCCCGGCTTGGCCGACGTGGGCCGCTCGGCAAGCACTACCCGGGCATGGACGAAGGGCACGCGATCGGCCTGGAGCCTCTCTGCCCTCTCGCGCAGTTCTCGCGCTGTCATGCCCACGATGTGCCTCCGCTGCCCGACGTCCGGATCTAGCCGCGTCGCCGGGCGATGATCCAGATGATGCCGACCACTGCGACCAGGATGAGCGCAGCGGGGATCGCACGCTTGAGCACGGGTGCGCCTGCAGTGCCGAGCAGGTCGATGCTGTCGGCCGCCTGCGGCAGCGGGGTCGGCGCGGCCGCCGGAGCGGGCTCGCCCTTCTCGGCGGCGGCCGACGCGGCGGCTGCCTGCGCACCGCTCGCGGCAATGACGGCCTCGAGGTTGGCGGAGAACTGATCGATGATCCGGCCCGCGACGTCCTGCATGACCCCGCGACCGAATTGAGCGGGCTTGCCCGTCACCGTGAGGTCGGTCGTCACGTCGACGCGCGTGCGATCGGGACCCTCGGCGACGAGCTGCGTCGTGACGAGGGCGGAGGCGGTGCCGGAGCCGCGCGTCTCCTTGCCGGTGCCCTGGATGACCGCGCGGTGATTCGCCTCGTCCTTCTCGACGAAGTGCGCCTTGCCGCCGTACGTCATGTTGACCGGGCCGAGCTTGACCTTCACGGAACCGGAGAAGGCGTCGCCATCGACGGACTCCAGCGTCGCCCCGGGCATGCAGGGCGCGATGGCCTCGACGTCGAGGAGTGTCTTCCACGCGGTGTCGATGTCTGCGGGGACGACGAACGAGTTGCTCAGGTCCATGCACGACTCCCGAGGTCGGTGACCGGCAGGGCCGGGGGGCCCAGCCGCCTGTGATGCCCGACACTAGCCCCATGACCGATCAGCCGCGAGTCGTCGAGGTCCACCTCTTCGCTGCTGCTCGTGCCGCAGCAGAGGGGATCTCCGTGCTCACCGTCGAGCCGGGCACCCTCGGGGACGTGCTCGCTGAGGCGGTGCGCCGCGCCCCGGGCCTCGCGTCGGTGCTGCCGCGATGCTCTGTCCTCGTCGACAGCGTGGCCGGTCATGACCAGGGGATCCACGTGGCAGCGGGATCGCGAGTGGATGTCCTGCCGCCCTTCGCGGGTGGCTGACTAGCCGCCGATCGCGCTCATCGGACGCGGCGGCTGGATGAACGTCGGGTCATTGATCCCGTGTCCCGGCAGCTTGGCGAGGACGCTCGTGTGCAGACGTCGGCGTACCTCGGTCTCACGCTCATCCGCAGTCAACGACTCGTCGCGCAGGACAGCGCGCAGATCGGTCTCGTCGCGCGCGAAGAGGCAGTTGCGCAACTGCCCGTCGGCGGTGAGACGCAGGCGGTCGCACGTGCCGCAGAAGGGCCGGGTGACGCTCGCGATGACGCCGACGGTCGCCGGTCCGCCGTCGACGTAGAACTCCTCGGCTGGCGCGGTGCCTCGCTGGGGAAGGGGGGTGATGTCGAAGGCCGACGACAACTTCTCGAGGATCTCCTCCGCGGTCACCATGTCGGCGCGGTTCCACAGTCCGCCGGCATCAAGGGGCATCTGCTCGATGAACCGCAGTTGCCAGTCCTCCTCCAGCGCGCGCCGAAGCATCGGCACGGCCTCGTCTTCGTTGACTCCCCGCATGAGCACCGAGTTGACCTTGACGGGAGTCAGGCCAGCGGTGCGCGCCGCGGCAAGCCCGGCCAGCACGTCGTCGAAGCGGTCGCGGTGGGTGAGGGCCTTGAAGCGCTCGCGGTCGAGGGTGTCGAGGCTGACATTGACCCTTTCCAGCCCGGCATCGCGCAGGGGCCCTGCGAGGCCGGCGAGGCGCAGGGCGTTGGTCGTGATGGAGATCCGCGGCGGGCGGGGGAGGGCGTTGATGCGGCGCACGACGTCGACGACATCGGGGCGCAGGAGCGGCTCTCCACCGGTGAGGCGCACTTCGTCGATGCCCTCGTCGACGGCGATCTCCAGGACGAACATCAGTTCATCGGTGGTGAGGAGCTCGGCGCTGGGGATCCAATCGGCGAAGTCCGCGGGCATGCAGTAGGTGCAGCGCAGGGAGCATCGGTCGGTGAGGGAGATGCGCATGTCCCGATGGCCGCGGCCATAGGAGTCGACGAGCCGGGTCTCGTGGATGTCGTCGGCATGGGTCATGCGCAGTTCACCCACTCGTCCGTGCCATCCGCGAAGAACTGGTGCTTCCAGACGGGGATGCGCGCCTTCGTCTCCTCGACGAGAGCGCTGCAGGCGGCGAATGCGTCCCCTCGGTGCGCGGCGCTCACCGCGGCGGCGAGTGCGCAGTCGCCGATCTCGAGGGCTCCCGTGCGGTGAGCGACAGCAACGGCGATCACGTCGAAGCGCTCGGCGACCTCGGCCGCGATCTCGGCGAGGATGTCTCCGGCGCTGGGATGGGCCTCGTAGTCCAGGCGCAGGACTCCGCGACCATGGTCGTGATCGCGGACGTCGCCGGAGAAGGTGACGACCGCGCCGGCCCGGGGGTCGTCGACGGCGTCCGCCATCGCCCGGGCCGAGAGGGGCTCCGCCGAGACGGCAGAGTGCCGCACGGCACCCGAGTGGCTAGTCGCCTGCATTCCGTCATTATTGGGGTCTCGGCACCCGATCGCCATCGGATACGCCCGGAAGGGAGTTCCATGAGGGAGATCCTCAACGATCTGCTCGCGGCCTATGACCGCGGCGAGCCCTGCGCCATGGCCACGGTCGTGCGCACCTGGCGCTCGGCGCCTCGGCCCGCGGGCGCCTCGATGATCGTGACGGCGGGAGGCGAGGCCATCGGCTCCGTGAGCGGAGGCTGCGTCGAGGGCGCTCTCTACGACCTCGGTCAGGAGGTGCTGGCTGATGGAGTGCCGCGCTTCGAGACCTACGGCGTGAGCGATGACGATGCGTTCTCGGTCGGCCTGACCTGCGGGGGCATCCTCGATGTGTTCGTCGAACGCGTGGACAGAGACACATGGCCCGAGCTCCCCGGAGTGCTGCGCAGCGTCGAAGCCGAGGAGCCCGTCGCCGTGGCGACGATCGTCACGTCTCCGGATGGCGCATCCGCTGGTCGCCATCTCGTGGTGCGCCCTGACTCGGTCGAGGGCTCCCTCGGCACGGAACGGCTCGACGAGACCGTCGCGGCCGACGCGCGAGGCATGCTCGCCTCCGGCACCACCGGCTTCCTGCGCTACGGACCCGAGGGTGAGCGACTGGGGGACGGACTCGATGTCTTCGTCGCGAGCATGGCTCCGCCGCCGCGGATGTACATCTTCGGCGCCATCGACTTCTCCGCCGCGCTCTGCCGCGTTGGCAAGGTCCTCGGATTCCGTGTCACCGTCTGCGATGCCCGCGAGATCTTCGCGACGCCACGGCGATTCCCCGATGCCGACGAGGTCGTGGTCGACTGGCCGCATCGCTGGCTCGCGAGCCAGCCGGTCGATCGACGCACGGTGATCTGCGTGCTCACCCACGACCCGAAGTTCGACGTACCCGCCCTCGAGGTGGCCCTGCGCACCGAGGCCGGCTACGTCGGGGCGATGGGCTCACGTCGCACGCACGAGGATCGCTTGCGCCGGCTCAAGGAGGCCGGCATGACCGATGAGGAGATCGGGCGCCTGCGTTCGCCGATCGGCCTCGACCTCGGGGCACGCACTCCCGAGGAGACGGCCATCTCGATCGCGGCCGAGATCATCCAGGAGCGCTGGGGGGGAAGCGGCGTGCACCTGGCGGCAACGAGCGGCCCTATCCATCCTGGCGCGCCCCGCTAGCGTCTAGCCGTGGGCGACGTGGCGGGGCTCGTCCTCGCAGCCGGTGAGGGACGGCGCTTCGGTGGGCCGAAGGCGCCTGTCGTCATCGACGGTGAGCGACTTGTCGACCGCGCCATCCGCGTCCTGCGCGAGGGCGGCTGCGATCCGGTCTACGTCGTCCTCGGGGCGTGGAGCGGTGATGTGCCCGACGCGGTGAGGGTGGCGAATCCCGACTGGGCCGAGGGCATGGGCTCCTCCCTGCGCGCAGGCCTCGCGTCCGTCGCTCCGCTCGACGGTGTCGATCGCGTCATCGTCACCCTGGTCGACCTGCCCGGTCTCACGGGCGAGGCGGTGGCCCGACTTGTCGCGAGCCCCGCGCGAATCGCGCAGGCGTCGTACGACGGGGAGCGGGGCCACCCGGTCCTGCTGGGCCGCGAGCACTTCGAGGGTGTGTCCTCGGCGGCGCAGGGCGATCGCGGTGCCCGTGACTACCGTCGCGCGCACGCCGATGAGGTGACCCTCGTCGAGGTGGGCGACGTCGCATCGGGCGAGGACCTCGACGTACCCCGCTAGATCTAGAGGCCGAGGGTGCGGGCGATGACGAGGAGTTGCACCTCACTCGCGCCCTCGACCACTCGAAGCATCCGCAGGTGGCGCAGGACACGCTCGACAGGCCCCTCGCGCATGAGACCCATGCCCCCGAAGACCTGCAGGCATCGATCGGCGACGACGTACGCCTGCTCGGTCGCATAGAACTTGGTGATGGATGCGTCGCCCATGATGGCGAGCGCGTCACCTTCGGTGTCGACGCGCCACGCGAGCTGGTAGACGAGCCACCGGATGGCTTCGATATCCGCCTTGCTGCGTGCGAGCGGGAAGGACACTCCCTGCTGCTTGCCCAGCGGCTTGCCGAAGGCCGTGCGGACCTTCGCGTGCTCGACGGCCGAGTCCAGGGCCCACTCGGCGAGGCCAAGCGACTGCGCGCCGATGTAGGCGCGGCCGGAGTTGAGGAAGGCCATAGCCTCGAAGAAACCCATGCCCACCTCGCCGATGACGTGGTCGGCGGGCACGCGAGCCGCATCGAAGAAGAGCTCGGCGGGGTGGGAGTCCGAGAGGTTCCACTGCAGTTTGCCGCGACGGAACTGGTCGGAGGGTACGACGAACGCCGTGATGCCGCCGGCGGCGCGCTTCTCGGGATCGGTGACCGCGAAGACGATGGCGAAGTCAGCGTCCTCGCCGTTGGTGATGTAGTGCTTGTGCCCGGTGATGACCCAGTCGTCGCCGTCGCGCACCGCCGAGGTGCGAATCGCCTGGGCGTCGCTGCCCGCCTCCGGCTCGGTGAGGGCGAAGCACATCGTCTTCTCCCCTGAAGCCACCGGCAGGACGTAGGTCTCCCACAGGTGAGGGGGCAGCTTGAGCAGGAGCGGCGAGGGACCTGCGGGATTGGGGGGAGCGATCGCCGCCATCGCCAGGCGCATGCCGGAGCGCGCGGCATCCTCGACGAGCAGCGACGTGCCCAGCACCGAAAGCCCCTGGCCTCCCGCCTCCTCGGGCATATAGGCCGCGTAGAAGCCCTCCTGCGCGCTGCGCAGCCGGATGTCGCGGATCACGGGCGCGAGCACCTCTCGATCGGGCGCCTCACCCCAGAACTGGCGGGCGTGCTCCTCCTCGAGGGGCCGGATCTCGCGGTCGAGGAAGGTGGCGAAGGACTGGCGAAGCGCCGTGAGCTCGTCGGGGATGCGGAAGTCCATGAAGGGATCCTGCCCCACCTCGGGGCAGGCTGCTCGCGATAGCGTCCGGGCATGTCCTCGCCACTGATTCCCGGGATCGACCCCGGCTCCGTGACCCCCGTCCCCTACCTCGGCGGCTGGACTACCGGCACCGAATCCGCCGAGGTGCGCGCGCCCTACGACGATGCCCTGCTCGGCAGTGTGCCCGTCATGACACCGGCGGATGTGGACGCCGCAGTCGCCCACGCCAAGGCGGCGCTTCACGCGGAGCCGCTGCCACAGTGGAAGCGCGCGGAGATCCTCGACCGTGCGGCCGAGTTGATCCTCGAGCGCCGCGACCAGTTCGGTCGCTGCATTGCTCTTGAGGCTGCGAAGCCCATCAGGACCGCACGCGCCGAGGCGGAGCGCGCGGCCAGCACGATGCAGTTCTCGGCTGCTGTTGCGCGCACGCTCACCGGCGAGACCGTGCCGCTCGAGGCGTCGTCCGCGGGAGAGGGCAAGATCGGCTTCGTCCTGCGCGTGCCCATCGGGGTCGTCGGCGCCATCTCGCCCTTCAACTTCCCGCTCAATCTCGTGGCGCACAAGCTCGGCCCGGCGATCGCCGCCGGTTGCCCGGTCGTCCTCAAGCCTGCGATGCAGACGCCCTTCTCCTCGATCCTGCTCGCGCGCATGCTCATCGAGGAGTGCGGCCTGCCCCCGGCGTACCTGCAGATCGTCACGGGTGGCGGGACCACGGTCGGCGGCGCACTCGTCGACAACCCCGACGTCGCCCTCATCACCTTCACCGGCTCGCCCGAGGTGGGCTGGAGCATCCGGGCGAAGGCTCCGCGCAAGCGGGTCGGCCTCGAGCTCGGCAACAACGCGCCGGTCATCATCGACGCCGATGGTGATTGGCAGACCGCCGTGGCGAAGATCAAGATCGCGGGCTTCTCGCACGCCGGCCAGTCCTGCATCTCGACCCAGCGCATCTTCGTGCACGAGTCTCTCGTCGAGCCAGTGGCTGCCGCGCTCACCGATGCGGTCAAGACGCTCGTGGTCGGCGACCCTCTCGACGAGGCGACCGACGTCTCGGCCCTCATCTCCAAGGGCGAGCGCGACCGCGTCAAGGCGTGGATCGATGAGGCGGTCGCCGATGGCGGGCGTGTTGCCTGCGGTGGCGAGATCGGAGCCGACGGGGTCCTTCAGCCGACGGTCATCGTCGACGCCACGCCCGAGATGAGCGTGTGCGCACTCGAGGTCTTCGGGCCTGTCGTCGCCATTCAGTCCTTCGCGACCTTCGATGAGGCGCTGGAGAAGGCCAACGAGACGCGCTACGGACTGCAGGCCGGTGTCTTCACCGCTGACGTCTCCAAGGCAATGAAGGCGGCACGCACGCTGGACTTCGGCGGCGTGCTCATCAACGAGGTGCCGACCTGGCGCGCAGACCAGATGCCCTACGGCGGCCTGCGCGACTCCGGCAATACCCGTGAGGGGCCCGCCTACTCGGTGCGGGAGATGACCGAAGAGCGCCTCATCATCCTCAACGGATGACGAGCCATCGACGCAGCGATGGTGATCAGCCGACAGGCGCGATAGGCCCGGTGGTCGCTCCTTGGAAGTGCCAGTCCTCGACGCGGTTGCGTCCGGCAGCCTTGGCGCGATAGAGCGCTTGGTCGGCCTTCGCGAGCAACTCGTTCATTGGCTCGAGGCTGTCCCCGGGGCAGCACGCGTATCCCACCGAGATGGTGACGGCTCGGCCATCGGGTGTCATCTCCGTCAAGGTGGTGTTGGCGCTCGCCTGGACTCTGGTGAAGAGCCCCAGGGCCTGCTCCTCGGTGTCGACCAGTGAGAGGATGACGAACTCGTCGCCACCGAAGCGGAAGACCGTGTCGCTGCCGCGAACGGCGCCGCCAAGTGCGATACCGAGTTCCTTGAGCACCTCGTCTCCGAAGAGATGACCGAAGCTGTCATTGATGCCCTTGAAGTCGTCCAGGTCCACGACGCCGACAGCAAGCCATAGGCCACGGGTCGCAGCGGTCTCCGCGAGGACTTCGAAGGAGGGCTGGA
>JBEGMG010000441.1:0-3607 GCA_041183165.1 Actinomycetota bacterium
GTCTTAACCGCCGGGTCGCCCGACTCCCCCGCTGGCCGACCGGATGGGCCGAAAGTCTCTCCGGGTCTCTCGCCGGGCAGGGTGCTGGGTTAAGACTGGGTCGGTCCCGCTGGAGCGGTCACTACCCCCGGGGTCGGCCCCGCTGGTTCGGTCCCGAACCGTTGCGAACGGCGACCCGCGGGTGATGACTCTGCTCACGCGGAGGATTACACTGCGTCCGACGGTAGGACGATCAGCGCTCAGCGGAAATGCACCACCGCGACCGGAGATGAGCATGGCCCACAACCAAACGACGACCCTTGCGATCACAAGCCCCCGCTGGCCCATGCGCCTCCCAGCGATCTTCCCGGCTGCGGACCACTACGCCATGGTGTTTCCCATGATTCGCCGAATCGCTTGCGCCTGTCTCGTGTTCTTCACTTTCGGAGCTTGCTCCGGTCCGGGGAGGTCTCATGCGGACGATGCGCGCAACAGTTTGAACAACGCGTACTTCGTTCAGCAGCAGGTGTTCCTGGCGTACCAAGCCGAGGGCGTTCCGATGCCCAAGGAGTTGGAAGCCACAAGCGCGACCGTGCGTGCATGGTGGCAAACGATGGAGTTCGCTGGACCGGATCTTGCTACGGCGCTCGACCTCGTCGAGCCCGGCAAGCCAAGGCGGATCGTCTACGGACAGGACGGCGTCGCGCTCGCCTACAGCGAAGCTATGAAAGCCCAGGGCAATCCCTCAGAGAAACTGATCAGGGAGCTGGTTCGACTCGCCGCTGCGAGCGAAACGAACAACCCATGAATGGCGTCGGTCTCTCCCCTGAGTTCTGAGCCAGCTCGATCGCACCGGCGCGGCCCGACCAGGCTTGGACGAAGGTGGACATCCTGCTTCAGTCGCGGGTATTCACCAGGAAGAGCCTCTTCGCGGCGATCACGAAGCCGACGGCGCCGACGTCCGCGCCACAGTGGGACGAGGTCGCACAGCGGCGACGGTAGTGGCCCGCTGGTTCGGTCCCGACCCGTTGCGAACGGCGACCCGCGGGTGATGCCTCCGCTCACGCGGAGGGGTATGGTGCGTCCATAGGTGGAGGGACGCGTTGTCACTTCAGAATCGGAGTTTGCCTCATGCGGAAGTCGTTCGAGCAGTCTCAAGATGAGCTCGCCAGCTGTGCGAACCCGTCACTCCGCCACCGGAACCAGACGGAGCGCAAGAGTTGACGCGCCGCAGCAGGCTGCTTGTCTCGGCGATCTTGGGATCGGTGATCACAATCGCGATCTGCGCCGCTCAAGCATGGACAGCCGCGGCCCGGCGCGACGTCGGGCTTCTGGCCTATGGCGGGAGCGTCCAGTTGGGAACATGGACGCCACAATCCGGCGAACCATCATGGAGCTGGGCTGCTGCAGATGCGTGGTGCGGCTCATGGTTTGGGGCGGTGCGGCAAGACGGATACGCGGTCTCCCGAATGTGGGATGTTCGAGATCTTGGCCTCGTTCGCTTGCGTGGCGCATCGAACACGCTTGATCGCCTTCCGAGAGAGTCCGGTTGGCTGGGCGATGCTTCGGTGGCGTCGATGCCGTGGGTGGCGGGTATCGAGAGCCTCTCGGTCGGATGGCCGGTCCGCTGTTTGCGCGGAACCTACGTCTGGAACAGCCTCGCGGAAAATGATCGCGTGTATCGCCGAGAAACCGTCGAAGGCCACGACGTATCTGCATCTGATGCGGAGTGGGCGGCTGGACTGCTTGGCATCACCGACCCCCAGCCGCCCCGCAGCGTCGTTCCGACACGAGTTCTATGGCTTGGTCTCGGCATCAACTTGAGCGTCTGGTCGATGATCGTGCTCGCGACGATCTCCTTTCCAAGGATGGCCCGCGCGGCCCGGGGTGTCTGGTGGGAACGCCACGGACGATGCGGATCATGCGGATATGAACTGGCCGCGGCACCACACGGGACTGCATGTCCTGAGTGTGGCGCACGTCTCGGCGCTGTCCGAGACCTGAAGCATGTTGGTTGAGTGGATCGCTCTCGTCGGTCCGCGCCTTGAGTCCGTGGGCACCCTCTGCCTCCGCTCACGCGGAGGGGTATGGTGCGTCCAAGAGCAGGTCGGACGGCCTGATTACACATCGCTTCTTCCGTCCCGCTTGCTCCCAAGGCCCGTGAAAGCTGGTTCACGCAATGGATAGATTCGCAGCGTACGACTCATTCCTCGCCGAGCGGGGTATCCCGCTTGGTCCGATGATCGATCCCGATGGGGTGTTCGATGTCGCGTTCACGATCGAAGATGCCGTTAAGGCCGTCGACATCGCGAAGTCCTGCCAGCTGCCGATACTCGGCGTTGACCTGTGGGTTCGTTCCCGCGGACGGGTGTCGCCCGCCTACGCGATGTGTCACCTCGAGCGGGGGATCGGCGAGAACGATGAACAGTATCTCGAGCGAGCAGCCTGCGCGGTCATCCGCTATCTGACCGCAATCAGCCCGCCAGTAAGCGGCGAGTTCCTCGTAGAGATAGGGACGAATCCATCCCGATACGGACGACCTCAACGCCCGCCCGATCGTTGAGATCGCCTACGCCTTCGACCACGCCTCGAACCTCGTCGCGAAGGCCGACGCGCGTGACCGGGTCGCTCTCATCGGTCCACCCAGGAGACGGCTGTCCGGCCCGCTCGCTGATCATTTCGCCCCTCCTCCTTGGCCTCCGCTCACGCGGAGGGGTATGGTGCGGCCATGGGTGGAGCCAATGGCGCTCGGCAGCATTGGGCCTCCGCGACAAGAGATCAACATGGCCGACAGCCCGACGACGATCCTTGCAGTCACGCGTGCGCGCCGCCTCCGGAGGCTGTGGGTGGCCGGTGTTCTGGGTGTCGTCGGCGCTGCAGGCACGGTCGTCCTCCTGCTGGGATGGGGCGGACGTGCTCCCGCTTACTAGCAGATGGCAGCGCTCGCAAGCGCGTCGGGCGGACTGTCGATGTTCGTTGCCATGTTCGTCTTCCCGCGTCTCGTGCGCTCGCGGCTGCGAGGGGTCGGCATCGACGTCTGCCCGTACTGCTCCTCGCATGGCGTCCTCGGTCCCGCGGACGAGTCATGTCCGTCGTGCGGATCCCCCCGCGGCTGTGCCGGATGCGGGCAGCGGCTGCTCGCCGACCAGCGTGCCTGTCCCGAGTGCGGCCGGGCCGTGAGGGGACGTGGGTTGTGATGGGGCTCGGGCATGCCTCTTTCCCTCCGCTCACGCGGAGGGGTATGGTGCGTCCAAGGGGGTTGAAGTCGCCCAAGATTCTCCGATACAACGCCTCGGAGTGAGCCGCAATCGCCGATTCGCTGCTGCAGCGAGGTCCAACCTAGAGGAGCCAACGATGATCCTTCACCGCCTCAACCGTCGCATGGGAATCGTCTGCTTCGTGGCCTTCGCCGTCCTGAGCCAGGGCTGCCAGTCCGACACGCGAACGGACGCTTGGCGTGCACGCTTCGGTGAACGCCTCGCTATGGACGCGGTGACCTGCTGCGCGGGTGCCGACGCGGCGTCGAAAGACCGCTGCACGATCGCACTGCTCGATCGGATGGACGCGGTCGAAAACCATCTTGAGATGCTCGATGCCCCTTGCCGCTCGGGCAACGAAGTCGCGACGG
>JBEGMG010000442.1:0-5574 GCA_041183165.1 Actinomycetota bacterium
ACAGCGGCCTCCCCATCGTCGGCGATCTCGCTGACTTGATGGTGGCACCCGGAGGCGATGAAGGGGTGCCGAGCGCCGACGAGGTCGCTCGCGCTGCCGGTGCTGCACTCGCACTGCGCGGGCGACGTTCGCAGGAGGATGACGGCTGAAGCTCCGTCAGCCTCGGGACCACTCCTCGAGCTGCCGGACGAAGGCCGGGCCGTCGATCGCCCAGTTGGCGTGGATGCTCACCCAAGCGCGGCCGGCATCGGCCATCGACTGTCGGCGAGACCCATCAGCGTCGAGCGCCACGATCTCTTCGCACGCAGCCGCCACATCTCCGAAGGGCACGATGACTCCCCCACCACTGCGCTCGGCCAGGTCGACGGCCAGCGGCAAAGGTGTCGACACGAAGGGCACACCACGCGACAGGTACTCGAGGAGCTTCGTCGGCATCGAATGCCGATAGTTAGGCTCGTCGTGCAGAAGTGAGATACCCGCTGTCGCACCCTCGACCCGCGCCAGTGCCTCGGCGTTGGGCAGGAATCCGCGCCAGTCGATCCAACCGCGTGCTCGCGCGTCCTCCAGTGCATCCGCGACCTCCGCATCGGCGTTGCCCACGACCTCGAGCACGATGCCTCGAGCCGCCAGCCGCTGCCCTAGCGCCACGAGCTCGTCTCCCCCGCGCGCACGGGTGAGCCGACCCACGTAGATGACCCGGCCTCCCTCTGTCGGCGCCACATGCTCGGGGACCATCGGCGTGTTGGGCACGACCGGATGGTCGCCATGGAAGCGGTCGCCATAGGCGTGCTCGGCCAGAAGGATGTGCCGCGTGCGCTCCGTGCGGCCCTCGGCCCAGTGCACGCCCGCCCCTACGGTCCCGGCGAGCGGGCGCGGCATCCACGGGCGCATGGTGAGTGCTGCAGCGGTGTCTTCGTGGACATCCCAGACGAGTGCGGGGTGCGAGATGCCCGCCGCGGCGAGCACGGCGTCGGGGCTGTGAAGCAGGACCACGTCGTGTCGCGGCGCCTCTCTCCGCAGCATGCGGCGCGCCGCACGAACGGCGCGCAGGCGCCGCCGCCCGGCGCTGCGCGGAATGTCGATCGCGCGGACCCCTGCCCGCGGGCGGGCTGCATAGGCCGAGAAGGGACCTGCCTGGGTCACGTCATGACCGGCGGCGAGGAGGGCACCGATCTCGCGTTCAGCGATGCGTGCATCGCGAGGATCGTGGACGGGACACATCACCAGGATGCGCACGTCAGTCCTGTGCCTGCTCGGCCGCGAGCTCAGCAAGGGCCTGCTCGTTCTCCTCCTTGCGCTTGCGCCGGCGCTCCCGGAGGGCCTTCTTGCTCTGGAGACCGAATCGAGCTTCGTACTCCGGGATGATGTCATCGGGATGGCCGTCGGCGAGGATCTGCCCCTCATCCAGCCACAGCACTCGATTGCAGGCCGAGCGGATCGCACCCATGGAATGGCTGACGAGGAAGATCGTGTCCGCGTCGTCGCGCAATTGCTGGATCCGCTGGCTACTGCGCTTGACGAACTCTCCGTCACCCGTGGAGAGAGCCTCGTCGATGAGCAGGATCTCGTGGGTCACGGCCGAGGCGATCGCGAACTTCAGCCGTGCGGACATGCCCGAGGAGTAGGTGTTCATCGGCATGTGGATCGCAGACCCGATACCGCTGAATTCCACGACCGACGGGATGCGCTCGCGCACCTCGGCCGGTGTGAGTCCGAGGGCGAGGAGGCCGAGCTCGACATTGCGTAGACCCGACAGCGCCTGCATGAGAGCGGAACTGACACCCAGCATCGTCGGCTGGCCATCGGCGTAGACCGCGCCCTGATTGGGCGGCAGCAGCCCCGCGATCGCGCGCATGAGGGTCGACTTGCCCGCACCGTTCTTGCCGATGACACCGACAGCTTCACCCTGGCGCGCCACGAAGCTCACGCCACGCAGCGCGTGCACCTCGCGCTTGGTCGATACGGGTCGCCGGCTGCGCATCCGGCGCCAGCGGCTCGCGTGGGGGTCGAGCGGCGCGTCCGGAGCGGTCCACACGCGGTAGATGATGTGCAGATCGTCGACGATGACCTTGATGGGCGCATTCGGGTCGTTGGCCCGGGGCGGCGCGACATCGGAGAAGTCGGCTTCCTCGCTCAGGTCGAAGTCGTCAGCCTCGTCCATAGCGGTCCTCCGCACGCCAGAAGAACCACATGCCCAGCGGGAGCATCACGACCGCCCACCCGACCGCCAGCGCCCAGTTCCAAGCGCCCCAGGGGGAGAAGTACGAGTCCATGAGTGCATCGCGCATGCAGTTGAGGTAGACGGTGCCGGGGTTGATCTCAATGAGGAAGGTCACCCACGGCGGCACTCCAAGGCGCGAAAGCCGGTCCGCGATCGGGATCATCACCCCGGACATGTAGCCCCAGATGCGCAGGATGTAGGGAAGCACCTCGGAGACGTCCTGCACCGTGGCGACGATGCGCGCCAGGACCAGCGCCATACCCAGCGAGAACATGAGGATGAGCAGGAGGGCGACAGGGGCGAGGAGCCACTGCCAGGTGATCGGCTCGCCGGTGACGAGGAGGATCACGATCATGATGGGCAGCGCATAGAGGAAGACGCGCAGCTGCTTGATGACGACAGCGATGGGCAGCACGGCTCGCGGGAAGTGGATCGAGCGCACCAGACCCTCGTTGCCCGAGATACTGCGCGAACCCACGGTGATCGACTGGCGGATGATGGCGAAGGTGAACACACCTGCTGCCAGGAAGCCCGTGTAGTTGGCCACGCTGCCGCGGCCCCCGAGCAGGAAGCCGAAGAGGAACCAGTAGATCGCCATGGTGATGACGGGATCCATCACCTGCCAGAACTGGCCCAGCCTGCTCTTCGTGTTCTGCTTATCGACACTGGCCTTGGCGAAGGCGAAGATGAATGCCCGGCGCTGCCACAGGCTGCGCAGATAGGCGCCGAAGGCGGGACGACTGTTGACCGGCACGAGGCCGGATTCGCGGGCGAGGTCCCGGGCGTCGACCTCGCGGCCGTCGGCGAGGATCAGAGCCGCACCACCTTCGGTCCGCTCGTGGCCCCACGGGTATCGAACAGGCAGGCTGCCTGCGCCGCGATCGACGGGAGGTCGTAATCGCTGTGGTTCTGCAGGAGCACGACGACATCCGCTCCGGCAAGGGCTGAGTCGAGGTCACCGACACGCGTGAGGCTCTCTGCGCCCAGTCGCCACGAGACCACGTGCGGGTCGTGGAACTCGACCTGCGCACCCTTGTCACGCAACTCCACCGCGATGGGCTTGGCCGGCGACTCGCGCTGGTCAGCGATGTCCGGCTTGTAGGTCACTCCCAGGAGGAGGATGCGCGATCCGCGCAGGGCCTTGCCCTGGTCATTGAGGACATCCTGAATACGCCGTACGACGTAGGAGGGCATCCCGGCATTGATCTCCTGGGCGAGCTCGACGAAGCGGAACGGATATCCGAGTTTGGCCTGCACCTGGTACGACAGGTAGTTGGGGTCAATGGGGATGCAGTGCCCACCCACGCCCGGCCCGGGGTAGAAGGCCTGGAAGCCGAAGGGCTTGCTCTTGGCGGCCGCGATGACATCCCAGAGATCGATATCGAGTTCGTAGCAGAAGCGGGCCATCTCATTGACGAGCGCGATGTTGATATGCCGGTAGGTGTTTTCGAGGAGCTTGGCCATCTCGGCCTCGCGCGTGCCGCGCGCACGCACGACGGTGTCCACGAAGCGGGAGTAGAACGCGGCTGCGGCCTCGGTGCACGCTTCGGTGTGACCACCGACGACCTTGGGCGTGTTGCGCATGCCGTACTGAGGGTTGCCCGGGTCGATTCGCTCGGGACTGAAGGCGAGGTGGAAGTCGCGTCCGGCAGCGAGCCCTCCCGCCTCGAGCACCGGTCGCACCTCGTCGTCCGTCGTACCCGGATAGGTGGTGGACTCCAGCACGACGAGCTGGCCCGGCTGGAGATGCTGCGCGATGGAGCGGGTCGCACCGAGCACCGCACCGAGGTCGGGTCCGCCTTCGGGTGTGAGTGGAGTGGGGACGCAGATCACGACGGCGCGCGCATCGGCGATGACGGAGGCATCCGTCGTCGCCCTGAAGCCGCGCTCGAGCATGTCGGCGATGTCGGCGTCGGAGAGATCGTCGACATGCGAGCGACCCGCATTGAGCCCATCGACCACCCCGGCGGAGACGTCGAGGCCGGTGACGGCGAGCCCGGCCCGGCTCGCCTCCTGAGCCAGCGGGAGGCCGACATAGCCCAGACCGATGACCACCAGATCGCGTGTCATGTCCGTCCTTCGCCTTCCCTGCCGGCCTCGGGCCCGCGGAGCCGCCGTGGCCGCAGGGCGGTCAGCCCGTGAGGGCGCCGAGGAAAGAGTACGCCGCCCGATAGGCCCCCATGACGGAAGGCCACGTGCGCGTGGCCTCCACCCAGTCACGGGCGCGTTCCCCTGCCTCGAGGCGGGTACCGGGCTCGACGAGGCCGCGCAGCGCCCTTGCGAGAGCAGCCGGGTCGCCCGGCGCCACGAGCAGGGAGCCCGGGGCAAGCACCTCGGCCACAGCAGGGAGGTCGCTGCCCACCACCGGGATCCCGCGTGCCTGAGCCTCGAGGGGCTTCAGCGCGGTCACGGCGCGATTGACGGCGGTGTCGCGCCGGGGCAGGGCGAAGATGTCGAGGACGTCGTACCACTGGCGCACCTCGGCGACCGGGACTCGCCCGGGCGCCAGCAGGGGTACGCCGCTGTGCTCGGCATGCCGGCGCAGGGCCGCCAGCCCGGGGCCATCGCCCACGATGAGCACCCGGACATCCAGGCCCTCGCCGCGAAGGAGTGCGACGGCGTCGATGAGCGTGTCGAGGCCCTCGTCCTCGTTGACGGTCGCGACACTGCCCACCCACAGCGCATCGCTGATTCCCAGACGCTCACGCGCCGCCGCGATGTCGCGAGGTTCCAGGAACTCCATCGGCACAGCATTGGGGGCGATGAATACGCGCTCCGCAGGCACGCCGCGCGCGATAATGGCCTCGCGCATCCCCGAGCCGAGGGTGGTCACGACATCCGCCGCGAGCAGCGCTTCGGTGTGCCGGTCACGGAGCAGTGCATAGGTGTCGGTGTCACGCGCGTCTTCGCCTCCGTGGCGCGCCAGCCAGGTGTCCTCGAAGAACGTGCGCGCCTCGTAGGCCACCGGCAGGCCGCGTGCGCGACCCACTTCGAGCGCCACGGCGGCGTTGACGTGATCCGAGGCCGCATGGAGGACATCGGGGCGCAATTCGTCTACCAGCCGGCCCAGATGGGCGGCGTCGGCGCCACGCAGTTGCTCATCCGCCGGCATGACCAACGGCAGCAGCCGGTGGTACGGCACACCGTCGACCACCTGGGGATCCGGCGAGCGCAGGTCTCCGTGCGTGACGGGGTAGCCGAGTCGCGTGACGACTCGGGCGTCCCAACCGAGATCGCGTTGCGCGCGGGCGACGCGCTGCGTGCGAATCGTCGACCCGGCCTGAGTGAGGGGAAGCGAGTTGGTTACCACGTGGAGTACCCCAAGGCCCTCGCCACGTGGCACACCCGATCTG
>JBEGMG010000443.1:0-2676 GCA_041183165.1 Actinomycetota bacterium
CGATCGGCGCTCCATGTGGCCTGACCTGGCGGAGCGCCGGCGCGAACCCGAGTGGATGGACGATCCGTCGCTCCCCGCGGCGGAGCACGATGCCGCGCTGCGCGGACTCGCGCGGCTGAACGTCGCTGCGCGCAGCCACATGATCCTGTGGCGACCCTTGGAGCGACTGGCTCGGTCGGCGAGGCGAGAGGGCAGGCCGCTGCGCGTCCTCGACGTCGCCACGGGCTCGGGCGACCTGCCCCTGGCGATGGCCCGACGTGCCCGGCGGCTCGGACTGGACATCCAGTGGTCCGTCTGCGACGCCAGCGCGCATGCACTCGACACGGCACGGCGGCGGGCGATCCGGGCGGGCTTCGACCTGACCGCGCACCGACTCGACGCGACGGTGGATGAACTTCCCGCAACCGACGTCTCGACCTGTTCGCTCTTCGTGCACCATCTCGATCCGCCACAGGTGACCGGTCTGCTCGCGCGCATGCGGCGGGCATCGGCGATGGCCCTGGGCGTGAACGACCTGGAGCGATCGCGCCTGGGCTACGTCCTCGCGTGGATCTCCGGTCGGCTCCTCTCCCGCTCACCCGTGGTGCATCATGATGCACCGGTGAGCGTTCAAGGCGGATTCCGGATGGAGGAGATCGCGCGACTCGCCCGGTCCGCGGGGTTGGTCGATGCACGGTTGGACCGCACCTGGCCGGCCCGATGGCGACTCTGGTGGCA
Organism: Actinomycetota bacterium; assembly: GCA_041183165.1. Classification (GTDB taxonomy): domain Bacteria; phylum Actinomycetota; class Actinomycetes; order S36-B12; family S36-B12; genus Mxb001. The sequence continues at coordinate 718 of JBEGMG010000443.1, forward strand.
GGCATGACGGCGTCGCTCGACCCGGCTTCGGGGACGACCACCGCGGTGAGGCCGTGCGCCGAGGTCGTGGTGATCGGCGCAGGGCCGGCCGGCTGCATGGCGGCCATCACCGCGGCGAAGGCCGGGGCACGGGTTGCGCTCCTCGAGCGCACCCGCTTCCCGCGCGAGAAGGTCTGTGGCTGCTGCATCGCGCCCCGAGGCATCGCCGTGCTGACAGAAGCCGGACTCGGCCATGTCCTCCATGGCGCGGCGCGGCTGACGGGCGTCAGGCTCGCGTCGGCTGGCTCATCGGTGTGGATCGAACGTGATTCCGGGGTCGCCCTGTCCCGCGGCGCCCTCGATGCACGGCTCGCACGCGCTGCGATGGAGCTGGGCATCGAGGTGGAACACGGGACCTCGGCGACCGTCGGCGTGGATGGAGTGGTCCGCGCGATCCACGACGGAGCGGAGCGGACGCTGCGTCCCGCCGCATGCATCGTGGCCGATGGGCTTGCGGGCCGTTCGCTCGACGGGCACCCTTCTGCATCGTGGGGCGTGTCGCGCGGCAGCCGCGTCGGACTCGGTGCCATCCTGCCACCCGGGGCGATCGACCTCAGGCGCGGCGAGGTGCTCATGCATGTCGAGGCAGGTGGCTACGTCGGCGCGGTCGAACTGGAGGATGGCAGGATCGACGTCGCTGCGGCGATGGACCATCACGTGCTGAGGCGCGAGGGACCCGCGCACGCGATGTCCGCCCGGCTCGGCGAGGCGGTGACCAGCCGTGCCGCCATCGATGCCGCACGGTGGACCGGTACCCCGTGGCTCACACGGCGGCGGACCTCGTTGGCCATGCCCGGCATCCTGGTGGCCGGTGATGCGGCCGGGTACGTCGAACCCTTCACCGGCGAAGGCATGTCGTGGGCCCTCGCGAGCGGACACGCCGCAGGCCAGCTGGCTGCACGCATGGTGCACGATGCTCGCTGCTGGACCGAGTGGCCCGCGCGGTGGGCGGATCTCCTGAAGCGCGACCGTTGGCGCTGCGCCGTCATGTCGCGGGCGCTCCGGTCACCGCGATCCGTCCATGCAGCCATCGCCATGGCGCGCCTCTGGCCGACGCTGGCCACGCGCATCGCCCGCACCATCGGACAACCACCCCAGGCCTGCACGCCCTCGACGGACGCCGCCCCATGAACCAGCCACGCATCCTCGGCCTCGCCACCAGCACGCCCCCTCGCGAACTGACCCGTGGGGAGTGGCTCACCATCGCGCGCCGGCTCTCCCCCGCACGCGTCGACTCGCGCGTGCTCGAACGCCTGGCCGATCGGAGCGGAATCGACGCACGCGCCTGTGCGTGCCTCGCCCCACCCTTCGGGGAATCGTTCTATCCGGCCGATGACGGCTCCGGCGGTCCAACGACCGCACGGCGCATGGACCTCTGGTGGGCAGGCGTGCGTGACATGGGCGAACGTGCCGCACGTGCTGCACTCGCCGAGTCAGGCTGCGCACCGGGATCGATCACGCACCTCGTGACCGCGAGTTGCACGGGTTTCCGGGCGCCGGGGCTCGAGATGCACCTGATCGAGCGCCTCGGGCTGCCGGCGTCCGCACGGCGGACCAACATCGGCTTCCAAGGCTGCCATGCCGCCGTGAACGCGCTCGCAGCGGCGCATTCCATCGTGCGAGCCGAGCCGGCGGCCCGCGTGCTGGTGTGCTGCGCCGAAGTGTCGACGGCCCATTTCCACTACAGCGATCGACTTGACCAGCTCATCGCCAACACGCTCTTCGCCGATGGTTGCGCGGCGTGCGCCGTGGGCATGTCGGCGGATGCGACGCGGCCTGCGATCCTCGCCACGCACTCACGGCTGTTCCCCGCGACCGCCGACGAGATGGGGTGGCTCGTCGGTGACCACGGCTTCGAGATGATGCTCGGCGCCCGGGTGCCCGAACTGCTGGAGCAGGCGGTTGGTCCGTGGGTCGATG
>JBEGMG010000444.1:0-3132 GCA_041183165.1 Actinomycetota bacterium
GTAGCTGGACCGATGGGCACTTCTTCCAGGGTCACGTTATCGTAGCTGCCCTTGCCGGGAACATCGACCCGGCGAAGCGCCAGGGTCTTGCGGAAGGTGCCGAACTCGGCCTCGGTGAGGCCATCGAAGGCGACGGCCAGGCGCCGTTCGCCCGCGTTCCAGCGACCGAAGGTCGCCAGGGGGCCCCAAGCCCAGGTCGAGGCGAGGTTCCAGAGGTCGAGGCCGTCCGACTCGGGCTCGTGCTGCAGGGGCCGCATGGCGTACTTGCCGTTGCCCTGCGGGGCCTCGATCATGCCGTCGAGCTGCCACTGGTCCCGGCCCCGGTCAAAGTCGAGCGTCCAGCGAAGGAGGCAGGTCGCGCGCGTCTCTCCGGCCAGTCCTTCAGGTTGCCCGTGGTTGGTGGGCAGGTCGCGCACCACAAACCGCTCCTTCCCGTCCAGTACCGAGCGAAACACCTTCCCGCGATCCGGCTCGACGGCCAACGGGGTGACCGACTCGAAGCGCTGGTCCCGGCTCGAAGCGAGGCGCTCTGCCGCCAGCACGCGGCTCCCGAGGACGGGATGCTGAGCCAGCCACAGGCCGTAGACTCCCTGTTCGGGCACCGGCGCCTCATCCGTGTCGGCCACCTCCTCGCCCAGCGCCGACAGACCGCCACGCGAATCGCAGAGCCTGAGCATCTTGCACCAGGCGATCACGTTGGCTGCGCCTGCGTCCTGCAGGCCTGGAAGTACGGACTGCACGACCGCTGCGGTGAATCGGTTGCCCTGGTTCTTCGCCGCGCGGCAAAGCAGGCCCAGCTCCGGGCGGCGCTCCATCCAGGCCATCTCGGCGAACACGGCCACCCGGCGAACCGGGACCTCGGAGGAAAGAACTGCTCTCATCGGCTTCCTCTCCGCCAGCGGCGGGCTTCCGAGTCATCAACCAGCGGTGTGCGACGGGCCAGCTCCTGCAGCTCGGAGACACCACAGTCGGTGAAGTAGGTGTGGTGCCCCAAGACCACGAGCTGCTGCCGCGCCCGCGTCACGCCAACGTTCAGACGGTTGGGGCTGTCGAGGAAGCCCACCTTTCGCGTGTTCCGCATGGACAGCATCACGAGGTCGGCCTCTCGACCCTGGAAACGGTCCACGGTGCCGCACACCACCTCCACCGGGGCGTCGCGGACCTCGAAGCGCGTCTTGCGATCGTCTCCTGTGAGCTCGCGGAGCATGTCCGCGATCGCCCGCTCCTGCTTCACATAGAAGCATAGGCAGGCCACCTCCCACACGCGAGGCAGCTCCCGAGCGGGCCGACCCTTCCGACGGGCCCAAGCGATGAAGTCGCGCAGGACGGAGGCCATTGCCCGAATCTCGTCACCGTTCACGCCCCCTTGCTCGCGGCCGTCGACGTGTGCCCACACGCGGCGCGCCCGGAACTGGCCGAAGTCCCAACCAAGCTTCGCGTCGCGGATCTGGATGGTGTTCGCGTCCCGCAGCGCGTGCCCTTCATAGATGGCGTCGCGAGAGAATGACGCGATGTCGGCGTGCATTCGGTGCTGGTAGCTCAGGCTCCCGAAGCGTGCGGTGAAGTCGTCCGGGCGGCTCGCCTTGAGGCCCGCGGTGAGCGCGCTTCGCCGCTTCGCGCGGTCCTGGCCGATGCCCTCCTGAAGGACCTCCAAGATGCTCGGAAGTCCGATGTCCTCAATCTCGGCGATGGGCTCTTGGATGCTGACCGCGGCAGGTTGAAGGCGGTCTAAATCCTTGCGGAGGCGCTCGCGCTCCCTTTCGTTCCGGCTGTGCCGGAGCTCGTGGAGGCGCGTGAGTCGCCAGGCGAGCTCCTGCGCCAGATCGTTGCGACGGAGCCAGTCGGACTCGCAGGCCTGGGCATCCACGAAGGTGGTCACGTCCTCGCGGCGGAACTTCCGCTCCTGATAGGACCGCTCCAGGGCGCCCACGCGCTGGAGCCACCAGGCCTGTCGCATGAGCAGGACGTTGCCCTCGGCGAGGGGGCCTCCCGTGCCACAGAGATCCTCGGCGACCAGCAGGTTCGAGGGCAACAGGCCGGCCACCTCACCGATGAGGTCATCGCCCACGAGCACCCAATCCGCCGCGGCGAGGCGCAAGGCATCCACCTCTCCCCGGCGAAGCTGAGCGATGCTCACCACCTGAACCGGCCCGCTGGACCGGCCTTCCCTCGAAGTGAGCCGGACCACGGAGAGCTCCGGCACGGGCTCGGCATCGAGCTCGCGCGCAATCCACTCCAATACGCCCGGTCGCTCGACGAGAAGCCAGCGCATGCCTGGCTGGCGGACCCGCCGCTGGAGCAGACGAGACAGGAGCAGGCAGGCCCGCTGGTGGTCGGCCGGGAACACGGGCTTGTCGTTCTCGTCCACGAGGTCGCGCAGGTTCGCCACGATGTCGGCGCGGTCTGCGAAGGGCGGGAGCTGGCGGACATCGCCGACGACGATCCAACGTCTGGCCATCAGGGCCGGGACCATGAACTCCTGGATCAAGGTCTTGCTGGCCTCGTCCACGATCAGCACGTCCCATTGCGGCATCGTTGTAATCGGTCGCTCCCAGATTTGCATGTCCTCGTCGCGCCCTCGAAAGAGGGGGTGCTTGACAATGCCCATGGTCGTGCCGCAAGTGAGGTTTGCGGCCATGATGACGGTGCGCTCGGCCATCTCCTCCAACTCGGTGTCGAGGTACCTGCTCATTGCTGACTGTCGGCGCCATGCCGTGACCAGCGCCTTGACCCGCTCGTCGAGTTGCGTGGCCTGGACGGTCTCGTCCACCCGGTCCAGCTGGCCGATTCGCACAGCATCAATCGGCGACGTGGACCCCAGGAGACGCTCCAATACATTGTCGATGGCGACGTGCGTGGAGGCGCAGAGCAACACTCGCTCGCCCCGCTCGACAAGCTGCTGCACGATCTCACAGATCGCGGTCGTCTTGCCGGAGCCGGGCGGACCTTCCAGGAAGGCCAGATCCGGACTGCCGAGCGCCTTCCGCACAAAGGAGCGCTGCTCGTCGGTGCCGCTGCGGGTAACATCCGTGAGCGCTCGCCACGCATGGTCGCCAATGGAGGCCAAAGGTACGTGTGGCCATCGCGCGTGTTGGGGGTCTTCGCAAAGCCGAAGGAGGCCCTGGTGGTGGG
>JBEGMG010000445.1:0-3786 GCA_041183165.1 Actinomycetota bacterium
CTGCTGCAGCGGCTGCGGATCAGGATGAGTTCGACGTCATCCTCGAGGCCTCCGGCGACAACAAGATCCCGGTCATCAAGGAGGTCCGCGCGCTGACGAACCTCGGTCTCAAGGAGGCCAAGGATCTCGTCGAGGGTGCACCCAAGCCCGTCCTGGAGAAGGTCAACAAGGAGACCGCCGACAAGGCCAAGGCCGCCCTCGAGGGCGCTGGCGCCACCGTCTCGGTCAAGTAGTCCACGCACCACCGAAAGGGGCGCCGGGTCATCCCGGCGCCCCTTTTGCATGCCCGGTCCGAGGTGGACGCAGGGGTGTCGCCGTGAGGAGACGTCCGATTCGCCCGAAGTGAGCAGGAATCCGGTCAGCGACCCTCCGGCCCTCTGGTCACAGTCCGGCCTCGTCGCTTGACTCGGCGGCTTCGGGGAGCAACGATCTACCCGCGCACCACCTCTGGGGTCGGGTTATCCCGATGCCGAGCCGAGGAACGCGCCCGCCCCCGGGGGCCTGTCGCCCCGGGGACCGTCGATCGGAGTACCCGATCACGACGGCGAGGGCACGCTCGAGGGCCGGCGTTGGCACCCCCCGGGGGTCGACAGCGGCGTGCCCAGAGGGTATGCTGCCGCTTTGCGCTGCTTCCAACCGGTTTGACACCGGCGATGCCGCGCGTCCCGGCACACGTGGAAGGACCCCTCTTGGCCGCCTCGCGCTCCACTGCTTTGTCCCCCCAGCTCCACCGCGCGTCGTTCGCGAAGATCCGCGAGCCCCTGGCAGTGCCGGACCTCCTGGCCTTGCAGACGGCCAGTTTTGATTGGCTCCTGGGCAATGACGCCTGGCGTGCCCGCGTGGAGGCCGCCATCGCAGGGGGCCGCAAGGATGTCCCCACGACGTCCGGCCTGGAGGAGATCTTCGAGGAGATCAGCCCCATCGAGGACTTCTCGGGGACCATGTCGCTGTCCTTCCGCGACCATCGCTTCGAGCCCCCGAAGTACACCGCTGATCAGTGCATGGAGAAGGACTTCACCTACTCCGCCCCGCTGTTCGTCACCGCGGAGTTCATGAACAACGAGACCGGCGAGATCAAGTCGCAGACGGTCTTCATGGGCGAGTTCCCGCTGATGACCAAGAAGGGCACCTTCATCATCAACGGCACGGAGCGTGTCGTGGTGTCGCAGCTCGTGCGTTCACCGGGTGTCTACTTCGAGCGCACCCCGGACAAGACCAGCGACAAGGACGTCTTCGTCGCCAAGATCATCCCGAGCCGCGGCGCATGGCTTGAGTTCGAGGTCGACAAGAAGGACCTCGTTGGCGTCCGCGTCGATCGCAAGCGCAAGCAGCCCGTCACGATCTTCCTCAAGGCCCTCGGCTGGACCTCCGAGGAGATCCGCGAGCGCTTCGGTGCCTACGACTCGATCATGCAGACCCTCGAGAAGGACCACGTCGAGACCCAGGATGAGGCACTTCTCGACCTCTACCGCAAGCTCCGCCCGGGCGAGCCGCCCACGCTGGAGAACGCCCGCGCGCTTCTCGACAACTTCTACTTCAACCCGAAGCGCTACGACCTTGCCAAGGTCGGTCGCTACAAGATCAACAAGAAGCTCGGCCTCGATGAGCCGCTCAACCAGAGCACGCTCAGCAAGGAAGATATCGCGGCCACGATCGAGTACATCGCGCGCTTGCATGCCGGTGAGACCGTGGCAGAGGCTCCGCGTGGAGAGATCCAGATCGAGACCGACGACATCGACCACTTCGGCAATCGCCGCCTGCGCACCGTCGGTGAGCTCATCCAGAATCAGATCCGCACCGGCCTGTCGCGCATGGAGCGCGTGGTCCGCGAGCGCATGACCACCCAGGATGTCGAGGCCATCACCCCGCAGACCCTCATCAACATCCGTCCCGTCGTCGCCTCCATCAAGGAGTTCTTCGGCACCTCTCAGCTGTCGCAGTTCATGGATCAGACCAACCCGCTCGCGGGCCTGACCCACAAGCGCCGTCTGTCGGCGCTCGGCCCCGGCGGCCTCTCGCGCGAGCGGGCCGGCTTCGAGGTCCGTGACGTCCACTTCTCGCACTACGGACGCATGTGCCCGATCGAGACCCCGGAAGGCCCCAACATCGGCCTGATCGGCTCGCTCGCCACCTACGGCCGGGTCAATGCATTCGGCTTCGTCGAGACGCCCTACCGCAAGGTCGTGGACGGTCGCGTGACCGACCAGGTCGACTACCTCACGGCTGACGAGGAGGACCTCCACGTCATCGCGCAGGCCAACGCCGTGCTCGCCGATGACGGTCGCTTCAGCGAGGATCGCGTGCTCGTGCGCCGCAAGGGCGGTGAGGTCGACTACGTCACCGCCACGGACGTCGACTACATGGACGTCTCGCCGCGCCAGCTGTGGTCCGTCGCTACCGCGATGATCCCCTTCCTCGAGCACGATGACGCCAACCGTGCGCTCATGGGCTCCAACATGCAGCGTCAGGCCGTGCCGCTCCTGCGCGCTGAGGCTCCGCTCGTGGGCACCGGCATGGAGTTCCATGCGGCGTACGACGCGGGCGACATGATCACTGCTGACAAGTCCGGTGGCGTCACCGAGGTCTCCGCGGACCACATCACGGTCGCCAACGACGACGGCACCACCTCGACCTACCGAGTGCAGAAGTTCCATCGCTCCAACCAGGGCACCTGCTACAACCAGCGCCCCGTGGTCGACGAGGGCGATCGCGTCGTCGAGGGACAGGTCATCGCGGACGGTCCTTCGACCGACCTCGGTGAGATGGCCCTGGGCAAGAACCTCCTCGTGGCCTTCATGCCGTGGGAGGGCCACAACTACGAGGACGCGATCATCCTCAGCCAGCGCCTCGTGCAGGACGATGTCCTCAGCTCGATCCACATCGACGAGCACGAGATCGACGCCCGCGACACCAAGCTCGGGCCCGAGGAGATCACTCGCGACCTACCCAACGTCTCCGAGGAGGTCCTCGCCGACCTCGACGATCGCGGCATCATCCGGATCGGCGCCGACGTCGTGCCCGGTGACATCCTCGTCGGCAAGGTCACGCCCAAGGGCGAGACCGAGCTCACCCCCGAGGAGCGCCTGCTCCGCGCGATCTTCGGCGAGAAGGCGCGCGAGGTGCGCGACACGTCGCTCAAGGTTCCCCACGGCGAGTCGGGCAAGGTCATCGGCGTCCGCGTCTTCGATCGCGACGAGGGCGATGAGCTGCCCCCCGGTGTCAACCGCCTCGTGCGCGTCTACGTCGCGCAGAAGCGCAAGATCACCGAGGGCGACAAGCTCGCCGGTCGTCACGGCAACAAGGGCGTCATCGCCAAGATCCTCCCGGTTGAGGACATGCCCTTCCTGCCCGACGGCACCCCGGTCGATGTCGTGCTCAACCCGCTCGGCGTCCCCGGCCGCATGAACGTCGGCCAGATCCTCGAGACTCACCTGGGCTGGGTGGCGCATGCCGGCTGGGAGGCGGATCCGAGTGATCCCCGTACCGCCAAGCTGCCCGAGGAGGTGCGCTCGGGTCAGCCCAAGACGCGCCTGGCCACGCCCGTCTTCGACGGCGCTCGCGAGGACGAGCTCTCGCTCGTGCTCGAGTCCACGAGGCCGACCGCCGACGGGATGCGCCTGGTCGCCTCCGATGGCAAGGCCGAGCTGCTCGACGGCCGCACCGGCGAGCCCTTCCCGGGACGCTTCACGGTGGGCTACATCTACATCCTCAAGCTGCTCCACCTCGTCGACGACAAGATCCACGCTCGCTCGACCGGCCCCTACTCGATGATCACGCAGCAGCCCC
>JBEGMG010000446.1:0-2727 GCA_041183165.1 Actinomycetota bacterium
GCCCGATGCGGGCGATGCGCGCCGCAAGGGCGTGGTCATCGGTGGTGGATGGAGGTGTGGGCGTGGTGGGCATCGCGCTGGGCCTCGAATCGAACGGTCCCTCTACTTGCTACATCTGCCGCTGACGGCAAAGTGTCAGGTGCACGGTCTGAAGAATGTCGGCTTTCATGTCTGCGGCGGAACGGTGGGGCACATGCGCCCCTACCTATTTCATTTGCCGTTGGGCCGCCGGTGTCAGGTCGTGGCGCTGCCACGATCGCGATTCAGCCGCACAACCTGTAAACCGAGAGCAGAGAGCGCGTGAGAGCAACCCCTCCGCGGGGCGACTTCACGGACCCACGGATCGGTGCAAGCAAGGTTGATGCGAGAACTCGAGAGAGCGGCAGAGAGCGCGAAGATGCCCCCAAAATGAGCTCTTGGGCATCAGGATCGCTGTTCCCGCGTCCCCCATCAATGAACAAGCGGGTTGACCGTTCTCGGTCAACCCGCTTTGGGAACTCCTCGATCAGACCGGCTTCAAACGGAGGTCAAGTCGCCTGTGCCTCTCCGAGTCATAACCCGTCGTTGATGCGCTTCTCGAGGTCCCGCAGCGTGTCCAGCACATGGTCGAACATCGGCGGCTCGGTGAGGTACATCTCGCGCATCGCCTCATAGTCCCTCGCCAGGTCCCGAGCACGCGTCGGCGCCGGAAGCAGCCGGAACGAGCCCGGCCTGGCAAGGTCGAATCGGGCCCACGCCGAGTGGAAGAAGCGCCCCTTCCAGGCGACCACGCGATTGCGCAGCTCGGGCATCGCCAGGGCTGCCGAAGCCGACGGATGATCCGCGAGCCGTGCCAGGTCGGCGTAGTGCCGCGAGAAGCGGTCCGGGGTGAGCTTGTCCTCCGGGCGGTGATGCTCCGCATGCAGGATGGTGGCCTTCTCCCAGAAGGTGCGCTCGGCCTCCAGCGCCACGACGCTGCAGCTCCAGTCGGCGAATGCGTCAGGAATGCTCTCGGCGATCCACGGCCGAACCGCATGGACTCCGTGCGGCTGCTGATCGGTCAGCGATCCGAACTCGAGCTTGACGGCGCGCCGGATGTATCCGAAGCCGACGGGAAGGACCGACGGGTACCGGAACAGCAGGTTCGTCTCTGCGCTGTCGCCCATCGCAGGTTCGAGGAGATCGGATTCGCTCGAGGGGCCCAGTGCCTGCACGACCGCCTGGTCGAGCACCGGCTTGACCTGCTGTCGCAACGCCATGGCGCACGCCTCCTGTGCCTCGTGCATCCAGCGATCGAGCTTCGTCCTGCTTGCGCCGTCGGCAGGTGCATCGATGCCCACGAAGGCCGGCGCCAGGGACAGGTCGATGTCTTCCGAGAAGCGGTCGATCGCGCCGAAGACCTTCGAGAGCGAGGTCCCGCCCTTGAAGACGAGGCCCCCGGCCAATTCACTCCGAAAGAGCACCGCGAGCATCCAGGACACCCAGAAGTCCTTCTCGATGATGACGGCGGACACCCCGCGGCGCGACGCTGCCTCCTCGATGTACAGACGTCGCTCTGATTCCGGAAGCTCGAGGAACGAGATCCTCACCCGCCGGCTCCCGCCAGTTCGCGGAAGATCGGGTGCATCCACGCCGGCGCGAATCGAAGGTCCTTGGCCAAGGCGCGTCGCTCCGCCGTCGGGATCGTCCGCTTCAGGTGTGCGATCCGCTGCGGGGTGACGCGGTGCTCGCCAAGTGCACGAAGGGCCTGGATCAGGAGCCCGCTCAGGCGTCCCGCCGTCGCCATGTTCCGCGGCGTCGTCCGGCGCAGTTGAATCGTGGTGCTTCCGATCCGCGCCGCCCGCGTGGCGCCGTCGGTGAGGAAGACCACCTTCGCCGGCACTTGCTCGCTGAGCCCAAGCAGGTTGGCCGCATACGCACCGCTCGGCTGCAAGCGCAGGCGGTCACGGCCCGCGAGGGCGGCGGCGATTGCGTCTGCCGATGGCGTGACGTCACCCAGGACGCGATGGCGCTTCGGGAGGTCGTAGACGCCGCGTCCCAATCGGCGGATCGCGCCCCGCGCCACCAGGCGGTGCAGGGCAACATCGATGGCGCTCCGGGTCCCGAGTTCAAGGAATTCGTTGGGAACGAACACGGTGCCAGCGCCGCGCCGTCGGAGCGTGGCGAGGATCCGGGCATCGATCGGGCGTGCAGGGCGCGGCGGCATCTGTAAGAAATACTAGTATGGATTTCTTACAGCCGCAACCCCCCCTGACCGAACTCCCTTGGCTTCAATCAACGGCCTGCTTGCCCGCCGGTTCAGCACGACGGGGCCTTCGCCCCCGACCTCGTCGAGGCCGTGTCCGGGATAACTCGCCGCGGGCGTGGCTCAGGAATCATGGGGAAGACCACGCCCCCGCTGTCAACGGGCGGGTGGCATCCCTCTACATCTGCAGGAGGTGCGAACCGTCAACTTCCGAGTGGGCTGTGCAAATGCGGGTGGGCCGCGTCAGGGCTTGGCAGAAAAGAACCGGAGCTGTTCGCCCTCGGGTGTCGACAAGGTCAGCCAGTCGAGAGGGCCTGAATCGGAGAACCAAGACACCGTCAGCGGGCAGCTTTCGGAGGAGTCCGGCGGTTGAATTCGCAATACCAGTTGGGTGCGCGGCATCGCTTCGATTGACCAGCGCCACTGGCCCCGTGACGTGGATACGCGCGCGCATGACCGACCCAGCATCGATCCGTCCGATGGGCCCTGGCGCCATTCCACCA
>JBEGMG010000447.1:0-3313 GCA_041183165.1 Actinomycetota bacterium
CCCCCCCCGCTTGCGTATAGGTGCGAGTGCTACTTGCTTGAAGGAGCTTCCTTCATCTCAGCTTCGGCGAACTCCGGGCTGTCGTCCATCGACTTGATGCGAGCGATCTTGAAGATGAGCAGACCGTAGAGGCACTTCGCGAGCACGTCCGCGATCGAGTAGCCCACCTGGCGGTAGACGAAGGAGTCTGCCCCGTCGAGCCCGAGCATCGGGAACGCGTACGAGATGGGGTAGACGCCCCACGTGGCGAGGAGCAGCCAGCGTAGGCCCGCGAGCTCCTTGCCGACCTGGTTGGGCTGGCTCTTTGCCGCTCGACTGAGTTCGACGAACAACACGTAGAGGATGTAAATGAACGGGATGGTCGAGAGAGCACCCCAGATCGCCTTCCCTGTCATGTCGGCGGTGATCTCACCCGGGTAGCCGAGGATGATCATGAGGGCCGAAGCGGGGATGAGCTTCCAGAGCAGCGAACGACGCACGGCTGCGGGGAGCGCGAGCACGGCCACCGTTTCGAAGAGCAGCAGCGGCACGGTGAGCAGCCAGTCGACGTAGCGGTAGCCCTCGTTGAAGCCATCGCCCTTGACGAGCTCGAACACTTCCTGCACACCCGGAGTACCGGCGCCCACGGCGATGTATGCGTCGGAGAACGAGTCGAAGATGCGCATGTAGTGGTAGGCGGCGATGAAGCAGACCATCGCGGAGACCACGAGTGCGAGGCGGTAGCGCGGCAGGACGCGGGGCGTCACCGCCAGCAGGAAGACCGTCGTCGCGGCCATCGAAGCCAGCGCCAGCGACAGGATGTTGTAGACCGTTTGGAACTGAGCATTGGTGAGAGTCTCGACGACCTCCACGCAGCACCCCCTTCTCGAGGCGCCCTACGGCGCCGTCCTTGGGCGCCCCAGAGGCGCCGTATGAGGGGGACTGTCCTCCGGGTTGGGGACGACCGCAAGTTGACACACTTATGGCGCGATTATTACAACCTTGGAGGTTCGAAATTCAGGCCCCCTAGGCTTGCGGCGTGCTGGAGATCAGGGCGGAGCTCGTCGACGCCATGGTGGCCCATGCCCGGGCAGATCACCCCGATGAGGCCTGCGGCGTGATCGCCGGCCCCGAGGGCAGGGACCGCCCCGAGCGCTTCATCCCCATGGTCAATGCCGCCCGATCGCCCACCTTCTACGAGTTCGACTCGGCCGACCTGCTTCGGCTCTATCGGGAGATGGACGAGCTAGGGGAGGAGCCGGTGGTGATCTACCACTCCCACACCGCCACCGAGGCCTACCCCTCACGCACCGACATCTCCTACGCGTCGGAGCCCCTGGCCCACTACGTGCTGGTCTCCACTCGCGAGTGCGGCCCCGAGGAGGGCCCCGTGGAGGTCCGCTCCTATCGGATCGTCGACGGGGTGGTCACGGAGGAGCAGATCGAGATCGTCGCCTAGGCTTGCCCCCATGTCCGTCGAGGTCCGTATCCCCACCATCCTGCGCTCCTACACCGGAGGCGACAAGAACGTCACCGGCGACGGAGCCGACCTGCGGGCCCTCATCGTCGACCTCGACGCTCGCTATCCGGGCATCGCCGACCGCCTCGTCGACGATCAGGGCCTTCGCCGATTCGTCAACGTCTACCTCAATGATGAGGATGTCCGGTTCCTCGGCGGGCTCGACACGGCAGTCGCCGACGGCGACTCCGTCACGATTCTCCCCGCCGTCGCCGGCGGCTGACCCCGCGCGCCATGCGCTACGACTCCCTGCTCGACTCGGTCGGCAACACTCCGCTTGTCGGATTGCCCCGCCTGTCGCCGAGCGCGGATGTGCGCCTGTGGGCCAAGCTCGAGGATCGCAATCCGACCGGTTCGGTCAAGGACCGTGCGGCGCTGCGGATGATCGAGCAGGCGGAGAAGGACGGCTTGCTCACGCCGGGCTGCACCATCCTCGAGCCCACGAGCGGCAACACCGGTATCTCCCTCGCCATGGCCGCGCGACTCAAGGGCTACAAGCTCGTCTGCGTCATGCCGGAGAACACCTCCGTCGAGCGCACTCAGATCCTGCGCATGTGGGGTGCCGAGATCGTGTACTCCCCGGGCGCGGGGGGTTCCAACGAAGCTGTCCGAGTCGCACGGCGTATGGCTGCGGAGCATCCCGACTGGGTGATGCTCTATCAGTACGGCAATCCGGCCAATGCCGAGGCGCACTACACGACCACGGGTCCTGAGATCCTGCGCGACCTGCCCACGATCACGCACTTCGTCGCAGGCCTGGGCACAACCGGCACCCTCATGGGCGCGGGACGCTACCTCCGGGAGCAGAAGCCCGACGTCCAGATCGTCGCCGCGGAGCCGCGCTACGGCGAGCTCGTCTATGGGCTTCGCAACCTCGATGAAGGGTTCGTGCCCGAGCTCTACGACGCCAGTGTGCTCACCACTCGCTTCTCCGTGGGCCCACGCGACGCGCTCAAGCGCACGCGCGAGTTGCTGGACCAGGAGGGAATCTTCGCCGGCATCTCAACGGGCGCGATCCTGCATGCTGCCCTCGGCCTGGCGAGCAAGGCCGTCAAGGCGGGAGAGAGCGCGGACATCGCATTCATCGTCTGCGACGGCGGCTGGAAGTACCTCTCCACTGGCGCCTACGAGGGCACGATCGACGACGCCGAAGACCAGCTTGATGGCACGGTGTGGGCATGAGCGTGGCTCCGGGCTCCGTGAACCCCATCGGCATCTTCGACTCCGGCGTCGGTGGCCTCACCGTCGCCCGCGCTGTGCTCGATCAACTTCCGCACGAGCCCATCCTCTATGTCGGCGATACGGCGCGCGGCCCCTACGGCCCGCTCCCGATCGCGGAGGTCCGCGCGTATGCCCTCGACGTGATGGACCACCTGGTGGAGTCCGGCGTAAAGATGCTGGTGATCGCCTGCAACTCCGCGAGCGCTGCCGTCCTGAGGGACGCCCGCGAGCGGTATGACATCCCCGTGGTCGAGGTCGTGCATCCGGCGGTCCGTCGCGCCGTGAGCGCCACGCGCAGCGGCCGCATCGGGGTCATCGGCACCCAGGCGACCATCACGTCGCGCGCGTACGACGACGCTTTCGCGGCAGCACCCCACCTCACGATCACCAGCGAGGCCTGCCCGCGCTTCGTCGAGTTCGTCGAATCCGGGGTCACCGGCGGCCATGAACTACTCGAGGTTGCGCGGGGATATCTCGCTCCTCTGCAGGAGGCGGATGTCGACACCCTGGTCCTGGGTTGCACGCACTACCCGCTCCTGACGGGTGTCATCTCCTACGTCATGGGCGACACCGTGACGCTGGTGTCGAGCGCGG
>JBEGMG010000448.1:0-2719 GCA_041183165.1 Actinomycetota bacterium
TCGTGGCCGTCATGGGCCTGAAGGACACCACCACCGGTGACACCCTCTGCGATTCGTCCAACCCGGTCGTGCTCGAGTCGATGACCTTCCCCGAGCCGGTCATCTCGGTCGCGATCGAGCCGAAGACCAAGAGCGACCAGGAGAAGCTCGGCACCGCCATCCAGCGCCTTGCCGAGGAAGACCCGACCTTCAAGGTGAGCACCAACGAGGAGACGGGCCAGACCATCATCGAGGGGATGGGCGAGCTGCACCTCGAGGTGCTCGTCGACCGCATGCGCCGCGAGTTCAAGGTCGAGGCCAACGTCGGCAAGCCCCAGGTCGCCTACCGCGAGACGATCACGAAGACGGTCGAGAAGATCGACTACACCCACAAGAAGCAGACGGGTGGCTCCGGTCAGTTCGCCAAGGTCCAGATCACGCTCGCGCCCAACACCGAGGGCGAGGGCGGCTACGAGTTCGAGAACAAGGTCACCGGCGGTCGCATCCCGAGGGAGTACATCCCCTCCGTGGATGCCGGCTGCCAGGATGCGATGGAGTACGGCGTCCTCGCCGGCTACCCCATGGTCGACCTCAAGGTCACCCTTCTCGACGGCGCCTACCACGAGGTCGACTCCTCGGAGCTCGCCTTCAAGATCGCCGGGTCGATGGTCTTCAAGGAGGCCGCTCGCAAGGCCGGCCCCGTGCTCCTCGAGCCGATGATGGCCGTCGAGGTCACCACGCCCGAGGACTTCATGGGCGACGTGATCGGCGACCTCAACTCCCGCCGTGGCCAGATCCAGGCCATGGACGAGCGTGCTGGAGCGCGCATCGTGCGCGCCCTCGTGCCGCTCTCCGAGATGTTCGGTTACGTGGGTGACCTGCGCAGCAGGACCCAGGGCCGGGCTAGCTACACCATGCAGTTCGACTCCTACGCCCAGGTTCCTCAGAACGTGGCCACGGAGATCATCGCGAAAGCTCGCGGCGAGTAAGTCGCGGATCGAAGAACACCCAGCAAACCAAGACAAGAACCCCGATCCGCGACAGTCGGACGGACCGAAACGAAGAGGAGCCCACCGTGGCGAAGGCGAAGTTCGAGCGGACGAAGCCGCACGTGAACATCGGCACCATCGGGCATATCGACCATGGCAAGACGACGCTGACCGCGGCGATCACCAAGGTCCTGCACGACAAGATGCCCGACATCAACCCCTTCACGCCTTTCGATCAGATCGACAAGGCTCCGGAGGAGCGTCAGCGCGGCATCACGATCTCCATCGCGCACGTGGAGTACCAGACCGAGGCGCGTCACTACGCGCACGTGGACTGCCCCGGCCACGCTGACTACATCAAGAACATGATCACCGGTGCCGCTCAGATGGACGGCGCGATCCTCGTGGTCGCGGCCACTGACGGCCCGATGCCCCAGACCAAGGAGCACGTCCTCCTGGCTCGCCAGGTGGGTGTCCCCGCCATCGTCGTTGCGCTCAACAAGTGCGACATGGTCGACGATGAGGACCTCCTCGAGCTCGTCGAGATGGAGGTGCGCGAGCTCCTGTCGACGTACGAGTTCCCCGGCGACGACATCCCCGTGGTGCGCGTGGCTGCCTTCCCGGCGCTCAATGGCGACGAGAAGTGGGCCGACTCGATCATGGAGCTCATGGGCGCCGTCGACTCCTACATCGTGACCCCCGAGCGTGAGGTCGACAAGCCCTTCCTCATGCCCGTCGAGGACGTCTTCACGATCACCGGCCGCGGCACCGTCGTGACCGGCCGTATCGAGCGCGGCGTCGTCAAGGTCAACGAGGAGATCGAGATCGTCGGCATCCGCCCCGGACCGCCTGCGAAGACCACCGTCACCGGCGTCGAGATGTTCCGCAAGCTCCTCGACGAGGGCCAGGCGGGCGAGAACGTCGGTCTGCTCCTGCGCGGCACCAAGCGCGAGGACGTCGAGCGCGGCCAGGTCTGCTGCAAGCCGGGCTCGATCACCCCGCACACCGAGTTCGAGGCCCAGGTCTACATCCTGAGCAAGGACGAGGGTGGCCGTCACACGCCGTTCTTCGACAACTACCGTCCGCAGTTCTACTTCCGGACCACGGACGTTACGGGCGTTGTGCACCTGCCCGAGGGCAAGGACATGGTCATGCCCGGTGACAACACCGAGATGAAGGTGGATCTCATCCAGCCCATCGCCATGGAGGACGGCCTGCGCTTCGCGATTCGCGAGGGCGGCCGCACCGTCGGCGCGGGGCGCGTCACCAAGATCCTCAAGTAGTGGGGTTGGGGGGAGGCGCTGGTCGCCTCCCCCGAATCTCACCCTCACGACCAAGACACACAGCGGCACGGACTCAAGAAGGAAGCCACCATGGCGGGACAGAAGATCCGGATCCGGCTCAAGGCCTACGACCACGAGATCATCGACTCATCGGCGCGCAAGATCGTCGATACGGTGACTCGCACGGGCGCGCAGGTCGCGGGACCGGTGCCGCTGCCGACCGAGAAGAACGTCTACTGCGTCATCCGGTCGCCCCACAAGTACAAGGACAGTCGCGAGCACTTCGAGATGCGCACCCACAAGCGCCTCATCGACATCCTCGATCCCACGCCCAAGACCGTCGACTCGCTCATGCGCCTGGACCTCCCGGCCGGCGTCGACATCGAGATCAAGCTCTAGGACGATGACGATGGACAAGACAGTCAAGGGCGTGCTCGGGCAGAAGCTCGGCATGACCCAGGTATGGGA
>JBEGMG010000449.1:0-3470 GCA_041183165.1 Actinomycetota bacterium
GATGACGAAGGGCACGGTCAGTGGCTCGCCCCGAATGACCCCGACCATCACCGGCACCGCAGCGCCGCCGATGGCCGTGAGTGGCGAGACGATGCCCATGGGCCCGAGGGCCAGGGCGGCGTAGAGCAGGACCATGCCGAGAGTCCCGAATACGGCGGTGACGACGGAGAGGAGGATCACCTCGCGGGTGATGGTGCCCGGAACGATGAAGAGCGCGAAAAGGGTGAGGATGAGGGCACCTGCCGGGTAGTTGACGGCGATCACCCTGACGCTGCCGACGCGGCGCGCCCCCAGTCCACCGGCGACATCGGCACTGCCCCAGGCAATGCTCGAGATGAGGGCCAGCAGGGCGCCCATGCCACCTCCCGATCCGCAGATGAGCGGCCCACTGTGCCAGAGGAGGAACGCACTCCCATGGGGGACCTCCCGGGCGCGCACGGCATTTCATGGATTGCTATCGACCCGTGGGCGAATCTTTGGTATCCACAGTGCATGACTGAGCCCCTTCATCTTCGCCGCCGCGCGTTTCTCGGCCTCGCTGCCGGAGCTACCGCAGGAGCCGCTGCCGCAGCGGCACTCCCGGCCAATGCAGCTGAGGCAGCACCCGCGGCCACGGGTGGCTACACGAAGTGGCCTGACGCAAAGGCGTGGGAAGAGTTGCGCGGCCAGGTGGGACGTCGGCTGATCCGTCCGCAGCAGCCCTGGGCCAACCTCAAGCGGGGTGCCGCTGTCCCTGCGAAGTTCACCAACCCCTGGTACCTCGAGGAGCAGGCCGGGGCTACTCAGTCGACGGGGATGTTCAAGGCGTGGAACTCCACGCCGAGTGGCTACGCCGTCGCAGCCGAAGACGCATCCGACATCCAGGCAGCCGTCAACTTCGCCCGCAAGAACCGTGTGCGCGTCGTCGTCAAGGGCACCGGTCACGATTACTACGGGCGCTCCTGCGGCCCTGACGAGTCGCTTCTCATCTGGACGCACAACATGCGCCAGGTGACGGTGCACGACAAGTCCTTCGTGCCCAAGGGAGCACCTCCCGGCACCCCACCGGTGTCCGCTGTGACCACCACCGCGGGCAATCGCTGGCTCGAGGCCTACAAGATCGCTTCAGCCAATGGCCTCTACATCCAGGGTGGAGGCTGCACGAGCGTCGGAGCCTGCGGTGGCTTCGCGCTCGGCGGGGGTTTCGGCTCCTTCAGCAAGCGCTTCGGCAGCGGGGCTGCCGGCGTACTGGAGTTCACCGTCGTGCTCGCGAGCGGCAAGGTCGTCACGGCCAACGCCTACGTGAACCCGGATCTCTACTGGGCCATGCGCGGTGGTGGCGGCGGCACCTTTGGCGTGGTCACCCACATGACGTATCTCGCACACCCCGAGCCGACGATCTCCGGGTGGATCGGGGGTCCCATCACCGCCAAGTCGGACGCGGCGTACCTCGAGCTACTCCAGCGCTACGTCGAGTTCGCTGGATCGACGCTGATTGATCCCATCTGGGGTGAGGGCGTGATCCTCAATGAGGACTACGCCATGGCGGATACCTTCGATACCGGCCTCAACAAGATGCAGGTGGGCACTACCTTCCTCGACATCAGCACCGAAGCGGCGCAAGCTGCTTGGGAGCCCTTCCTCGCACCGCTGCGTGCGCGCCCCGAGGACTTCACCGTCGAGGTGAAATTCAGTTCCCAGCCCTTCCGCAATCGGTGGAATCCCACGGTTAGCGAGGCGATCTTCGACAACCGACGCAATGCACCGGCGGGCTACTTCTGGTGGACCGGCAACCAGTACGAGGTCGGTGCGTACTGGGGTGCCTACGACGGCCGCGGCGTGCCGTGGTCGATGACGCAGGGCGATAACGCTCGCACCCTCGCCCAGGGCCTCTTCGATGCCTCACGGACGTCCCTCATCCTCTGGCAGACCAACAAGGCGCTGTACGGCGAGCATCCCGAGGCGAAGGCGCGTGACCTCACGACCTCGATCAACCCGGCGGTCTTCAACAACGTCGCCTTCATCACCGTCGGTGCGTGGAAGCAGAGCAAGTACCCCGGCATCGCCGGCCACGAGCCTGATCGCGCCGTGTCCCAGGCGCAGTACGACGGCGTGATGGCCGCGTCAGCAGCGGTCCACAAGGCCACACCCGGTGGCGGGTCCTACTCCAACGAGGGCAACTACTTCCAGGTGGGCTGGCAGACGGAGTTCTGGGGCAGTAATTATCCGCGTCTGCTCAGCGTCAAGAAGAAGTACGACCCCACCAACCTCTTCACCGTGCACAAGGGTGTCGGCAGCGAGGGCTACTAGCCGCTCTTGCGGCGGAACTCACGTTTGCCCCCGGCCTTGGCCGAGGAGCCCTTGGTCGATCCGCCGGACGAGGACTGGCCGTGTCCCTGGTGGCCGCCCTGGGCCTTCTTGCGCTCGAGCGCCTGGCGATAGCGCTCCTTCGGATCATCCGAGGGTGCGTCCGTCGCGGGCTTGTCCTGGTCGTCGGCCATGGCCTCAGTCTGCCAGTCAGGGGAGTGGGCGGCCGAGGATGCGCCGGAGTCCGTCGCGCAGTGTCCAGGATTGCGGGCTCGAGGGCGGTGCCGCCTTCGTGCCGACGGCGGCGAGGACCGAGTCGTACGTCGCTCGCGGGAGGACGGCGCCCTCGCGTCGTACAGCAGCTGCGGGTACGGCGAGCAGGCGATCACGACGTAGCCAACTGGGCCGGCCCTCGCTATCCCATGGCCCGGATCCGATGGCGAGCCAGTCCCGGTCGCCGCTGTGATCGCGACTCGACAGCATCATCCCGACAAGGCGGCCGTCCTCCGCGCGACCGAGGATCGCGATGGGCCGGTCCTTGCCGAGATGCGCGTCCTCCTCGAAGGAAACCCACGTCCACACGATCTCTCCCGGGTCTGGATCCCCATCCATCTCCGGGGAGTACTCCCAGGTCACCGCGCCCCGATAGGTGCGGGCTCCTCCGCGCTGGGGTTCAGGTTCGCCCGCAGTGGTCATGACCCGTTGATCGATGCGAGTGCGATGAGGTAGGAGATGGGCAGCCCGAAGTCGTAGAGCAGGATCACCGTGTTGCCGGGGGCGAAGTTCTTGACCTTCACCATCTCGCGCACGTGATTGGCGCCTGCGAGGACAAGGAAGACGGACTGCGCCACAGCGATGGGCAGCCACGCGGGCTCGGAGCTGTTGGCGGCGATGATGCCGGCGAGGCCGAGGCCCAGGGAGACGAATCCGATCTCGTACTGGAACCCGTTCGTCTGCCACCCGATGCTCTTGGCGGTGCGCTTGGCGAACACCGTGTGCATCACGCCGCTCGCCAGAAACATGAATCCGCCGGGGATGAAGAGCAGCCAGCGCATGGCGGAGACCATCGTCGTCTCGTCGGGGGTGCCGCCAGGAGCTGCGACATCCAGCAGGGTGAGGATCCACGCGATGACCAGGGTCACGAACGGAATGAGGATGCCCATGCTCGGACTGTAGTGACGCAG
>JBEGMG010000450.1:0-4334 GCA_041183165.1 Actinomycetota bacterium
GCCACCGCCACTCACCAAGCACCGAGCAGCGTGCCAAGGTCGGCGCCGCCGGTCGAGCCGCTCCAGTCGAGGTCGGCATCGCCCGGCTGGGCCCAAGCCGCCAGCAGCAGCGACAGGTCGACTCCATCGACGACACCATCCAAGTTGATGTCCGCCGTCCGCACGGCACCCACGGTGATGAACCACAGCCGACCGCCGTTCACGCCCGCACCGGCGCCGACGCCGAGCACCACGCTGCCATCGCCGCGGATGTCGCCCAACTGCGCGAGCGACCTTCCGAACCGCTCGCCGGGAATCAACTGCAGCCCCGGGAAACCCGTGCCTTGGGCGATCACGCGCTCGCTCGCGACCGTTGCGTTGCCGTGG
The DNA here is from genome assembly GCA_041183165.1 of Actinomycetota bacterium. Lineage (GTDB taxonomy): Bacteria > Actinomycetota > Actinomycetes > S36-B12 > S36-B12 > Mxb001. Next base: position 367 of record JBEGMG010000450.1, read on the forward strand.
AGGCCCAACAGCACCAGCGCACCCATGTCCGTGGCGCCGATGTCGTCCTTGTTGTTGCCCACGGCAAGGTCCATGATGCCGTCGCGATCGAGGTCGCCCAGCGGCGCAACGGTCATGCCGAAGAGGTCATCCTCGGCCAGGGGCACGGACAAGCCGCCGCTCGAACCCGAGATCTTCGTCGTCCGCTCGATCACGAACGAACCACCGGCGCCTGCGCGGAGCGACAGCACCCAGACGGCGCCCGCGTCGAGTCCGCCATCGTCATCGCGATAGCAGCCCACCGCGACCTCGATCGACCCGTCGCCATCCAGGTCGCCCAGCCGGGCCAGCCCGCGACCTCCGAAGTTGTCGATGTCATCGAGGACCAGGCTCGGCGCCGCTCCCTGGCCGAGCGCGGTGGTCCTCAGCAGGGTCCCATCGGTTCGGAGCGACACCACATGCACCACGCCGCGGTTGAAGCCCTGGTCATCCGTGCCCGGCGCTCCCAGACCGAGCTCAGGCAGTCCATCGCCATCGAGGTCGCCCAGGTGCGCACAGCCCTGGCCGCACGAGTCGCCGTTCAGCAGCGGCAAGCCGCTCGTGTCATCGATGCGGGTCACCGCGCGGGCGGAACCGTCCGGCTGAAGGAAGCAGATGAACAGGGCGCCTCGGTTCGCCGTGGTCGGCACGCCCGCGGGCTCGGCGTTGGGCGACGTGATCGCAAGGTCAGGCGTGCCGTCGCCGTCGAGGTCGCCGATCCCGGCAACCCCGTAGCCGAACATGTCCCCGCTGTTGACCCACGCGGTCGGCACGCCGCCCGATCCCGGTCCGAGCTTGAGCGCGGACTTCGGCGTGAGGTCGCGATTCATGAGGACGACGTAGACGGCACCGGCATCGGTCCCGCCGTCCTGGTCACTGCGCGAGCCCACCGCGATGTCGGGTACGCCGTCGCCATCCACGTCACCGAGTCCCGTGCAGGCACGGCCGAATCGCTCACCGTTGGCGATGCCGCCGCCGAAGACCGGGTGCTGACCCGTGAGTACGACGGCCTCGAGCTGCGCGACCTGATACTCCTGCGCCCGGACCGGCGCTGTGGCCAGGAGGGCGACGAGTGGTGCAAGCATGGACTCGATGACTCGCCGCATCATGGGACACCTTGCCCCATGCCGGATCGCCGGGACGGACCAATCCGGAAAATCCAAACCACCTCAGCGTTCCGGGACCTCGATCGCGCGCGCCATGACGGCGCCATGGTCACGGCCGAGGGTGCGCCTCAATTCGGGCAGCGCCCCCACCCGCTGATCAGCACTGCCAGATCCCCTCCACCAACGACGCCATCACCGTCCAGGTCAGAGTCATGCTGAGGGGTGCCGGCGGTACCCCAGGCACTGAGCAGCAGGGCAAGGTCGGCACCATCGACCACACCATCACGGACCAGATCCGGCGAGCACCGATCGGGTCCGCGGTAGACCACGGACGTGGTGTTGCCACCAGCAGCGATCGATTCGGCGAAGCCAATGCCGGCGGGGACGGAACACTGCCCGACCTCATTGTCGCCCCAGCAAGCCACGGCCCCATCCTCGCTCAGCGCCACACTGTGGATGGCCCCGGCAGCGATCTGGGTGTAGCGAGGTGGCAGGAGTCCTGCCGGCGGTTGCTCGCATTGTCCTTCGAGATTCCTGCCCCAACAGACGACGTCACCTGAGACGGTCAGAGCCATCGTGTGGTAGTCGCCTGCCGCCACCTGCGTCACGACCTCCAGTCCAGGGGGCACCGAGCATTGCCCATCATCATTCAGCCCCCAGCAGACGACCGTGCCATCAAGCTTGAGTGCGACGACGTGCCGCGCCCCCGAGGCGACTTGCTTCACCGATGACGTCGCCTCGGGAGGGGCCGGCAATCCGGGCAACTGCCAACCCCAGAATGCAACGTGACCGTCAGCCTCCAAGGCGATGGTGTGGTAGGCGCCGCCATCGATCTGGATCACGGGACCCAACCCGGCTGGTACCGAGCACTGCCCCTCGGATCCACGCCCCCAACACGCCACGCTCCCGTCGTTGCGCAGGGCGACGGAGTGATGTGCGCCTGCTCCGACCTGCACGACCGAGTCGAGGCCCGGAGGAACGTCCACCGCCCCATAGCCGGTGTATCCCCAGCAGACGACCGTGCCATCCGATCGCAACGCCGTGACATGGAGATCACCGACCGCGAACTGGGTGACCGTACCGGTTCCGAGTCGCGGGACGTTGCACTGTCCCCAAGAGTTGTAACCCCAACAGGCAAGGTCACCCCGTACCGTGAGAGCCGAACTGTGATAGGTCGCCCCCGTGCCGAGTACCGAGACCGGCTCCAGCGTCGGGAGCGGATCGAGGACACCATCACCATTCCATCCCCAACCGACCACGGATCCATCGGATCTCAGGGCAAGCGTGTGATAGAAGCCGCACGAGATCTGGGTAACGGAACCGAGCCCTGCAGGGGGCTCGGTGATCCCTTCCCACGAATAGCCCCAGCACCTGACGCTGCCGTCAGCCTTCAAGGCAGCCGAGTGATAGGAACCGCCAGAAACCTGGATGACGCCACGCAGATCCGCGGGCACATCACATTGGCCATCGTTGTTGCTGCCCCAACACACGACCACTCCCGACTTGGTCACGGCCAGCGAATGCTCGCCGCCACCGGCAACCTGCACCACGCCAGCCAGGTCCGGGGGGACCTGGCACTGACCGAACGAGTCAGCCCCCCAGCACCTCACTGCCCCATCGCTCCGAAGTGCGAGGGAATGGGACAAGCCGGCCGCAACCTGGATGACTGAATCCAATTCGGCCGGGGGCATCCCCGCACCGTAGTCATTGCCCCAGTACGCGACCGTCCCATCAGCCTTGAGCGCAAGGGAATGCGATCCTCCTGCCGCAACCTGCGTCACACCTGCCAGCCCGATCGGGACCAAGCACTGACCCGAACCGTTGTTCCCCCAGCACGCCACGGTCCCATCCGGCTTCAGGGCCACGGTGTGCTCATCGCCGGTCGCGAGACCGATCACGCTTGAGAGGTTGTCGGTGTTCGAGAAACCAGCTTGGCCCCAAGCCGCGATCTGGGCACTCGCAGCGGAGATGGGCCCAATCACGAGGAGCAACGCACCGGGCACGGGCAGCCATTGTGACGTTCTGGGGCACTTGAGCATGGATGCCATCGTAAGGTCCAACGTCCGAATCCAAAAGGCGACAATCGCGGTAACGATGTGGTCCCAAGCGCGATCCCCCCGGCTTTCACGAAACGAGGCTCAATCCCCAGAGGGCACGCCAAGGGTTGAAGGGCCATGGTCCCGGCCCAGCGTTCGCCAGAACTCCTGCGTGCAGCCGTCGAGGTGCTTGATGAGCATCGCCGGGTCCTGCATGGTCGCAGGGCTTGCGTAGCGACCACCGAAGGCCCGAGGTGCGGACGGGGTCGAGGGGTCAACCCGGTCATGCCGTGCGAAGGCTGGAGAGTCCGTGTGCTCGCGCCGGGATGCACGGCGGTGTGTCCTGTGCCCCACCCCGCTGCCGTCACCGCCGGCCTCGGCGTGATGGCGCTGACCGGGTGCTTCACGCCGCCCACGACGATCCCCCACACACCGATCTCCCGGATCGCCTTCGGATCGCCATCGAGTGGGCTCCGGTCGAGCACCGTGAAGTCAGCGAGTTTCCCCGTGCGGATGCTGCCGATGCGGTCCTCGACGCCGAGTGTGTACGCGGCGTCGATCGTGACCATCCTCAGCGCCTGCATCGGCGTGATGCGCTCTGCAGGCCCGAGCACCTTGCCGCTGAAGCGACCGATGCGATTCACCGCGATCCACATGCTCTCCAGGGGAATCGGCGGCGAGACCGGTGTGTCGGTGTGCATGGCCGTGACGACGCCGGCACCCACGAGCGTGCCCAGTCGCGACGAGAGCTCCGCGCGATCGGTTCCCAGATAGGGCACGTTGAGGTCGGCACGGTTGTGCAGGTAGT